>JANOLC010000609.1:0-2089 GCA_031419575.1 Burkholderiales bacterium
TTCCCGACCGATGTGCCCAAGACAGCCATTCTTATCAACTCTGCAACCCTGGTGAAATAAACAAATCATGAGCAACCCCCAAGTCGAACTCCACATTGCCAACTACGGTGTCATCACCCTTGAGCTGGACGAAGCCAAAGCTCCCAAATCGGTTGCCAACTTCTTGAGCTATGTGAACAAGGGCCACTACAACAACACGATTTTTCACCGTGTTATCCCCGGCTTCATGGTGCAAGGCGGCGGCATGGAGCCCGGCATGAAAGAAAAGCGAGGCGACACACCCATCACCAACGAAGCCAACAATGGCCTGAAAAACCTCAACTACACCGTGGCCATGGCCCGTACCGGCGACCCGCACTCGGCCACCGCGCAGTTCTTCATCAACGTGGCCGACAACGGCTTCCTGAACCACACCGCCATTTCCGCCCAGGGCTGGGGTTACGCGGTTTTTGGCAAGGTGGTCTCGGGCACTGACGTGGTGGACAAGATCAAGGCCCTCAAAACCGGCCGCAAAGGCTTCCACGATGACGTGCCCAATGAGGACGTGATCATCGAGAAGGCTGTCGCGCTTTAATCGTTGAATGGGCCTGCGGTGACCCCTGATACTTTGCAGGCCCCTGTTGGTTATTTGGCGAACGTTTGGCAAGCGCCAAGCGAGTGGCGGGTTATTGATTTCATCTCCGACTTGCACCTGCAAGCCGCTGAGCCCGCCAACTTTGACGCCTGGCAGCGCTACATGCAGCACACACACGCTGATGCTGTTTTTATCCTGGGTGATTTGTTTGAAGTCTGGGTGGGTGACGATGTCGCCACTCCCACCAGTTTTGAGCAGCTATGCGCCACCGTGATTCACAGCACGGCCCAACGCACGCCCATTTTCTTCATGCACGGCAACCGCGACTTCTTGGTAGGTGCTACCTTCATGGCGCAGTGCAACGCCACTTGGTTGCCTGACCCCACGGTGTTGTCATTCGCTGGGCAGCGCTTTGTACTCAGCCATGGCGACGCGCTGTGCCTGGACGATACCGCCTACCAGCAGTTTCGCGAGACGGTGCGCAGCGAACCATGGCAAAGTGAATTTCTGGCCAAACCACTGGCCGAGCGCTTGGCTATCGCCCGAGGCCTGCGTGCACAGAGCGATGCGCAAAAAGAGTCAACGCTGAAATCAGCCTTCGAATATGCGGATGTGGACACCGCCGCCGCAGTGAGTTGTCTGCAAGCCACCCATGCCAGCCACATGATTCATGGTCACACGCATCGCCCTGCGGATCATGTGCTGCCTGGAGGTAGGCATCGGGTGGTGCTCAGTGATTGGGATGCAGGGGCCAAGCCACCACGCGCTGAAGTGCTGCGCATCGCGCTGAATCCATCTGAAGGCACGGTCAGCCTCTGCCGCGTGGCGCCAGAGTTGGCCTGAACGGTAAACAGGCAGGCGCCCGGGCAACCAACCGCCGTGGTGAGCTGCTTCGCTACCAGTCCGCCGGATTCACCGCGTCAATTTGCAGCGGATTCAAAAACTGCTCGGCGTAGCGTTCGTAAATGCGGTTCGTCACAAACACGTCAAACAAGTCCGGGTCAATATGCCCGTTTTGCTTGAACTTGTGCATGATATTCATGGCTTGCGACAGCTTCATGCCCGGCTTGTAGGGGCGGTCGCTGGCCGTCAGGGCTTCAAAAATATCGGCAATGCCCATAGCGCGCGCCTGCACTGACATCTGGTCACGCGTGAGGCCCTTGGGGTAACCCTTGCCGTCCATTCGTTCATGGTGGCCACCCGCGTACTCCGGCACGCGGCGCAAGTGTTTGGGCCAGGGCAGTTGCTCCAGCATCTTGATGGTGGCGACGATGTGGTGATTGATGGTGTTGCGCTCGGATTGGGTCAGCGTGCCCGCGCGAATGGTCAGGTTCTCTACTTCGTCCGTGGTCAAGAACTCAGTCTCAATGCCCGCCACGCTGCGCCAAGTGTGCTGATGACCCAAGTCGCGAATGCGCTTGATGGCATCGTCTGCCATCGCCTCAGTGCCGCGATTGGCGAAACGCACAAACTCACGGTCAGCATCCAGCGCATCTATTTTTTCGCGCGCTTCAA
>JANOLC010000610.1:0-2947 GCA_031419575.1 Burkholderiales bacterium
ATGCCGTAGACGCGTGGTAGCCCGGCCAGGGGTTCTTCTTGCAGCATGGGTAAAGAGCGAAAGTAGCTGCGCGGCAGGCCTTCGTGAATCTCCTTGAGCTGCGCCTCAATCAAATGAAAGTTGTCCAGCAGCCATTCAGCCGCCGGGCTGATGTCGTAACCTGTGCTGGCTTGCACACCGATGTAGCGGTGGGCTTCGCGCAAGGCCGTGATGTTGCTGCGCAGACGCGGAAAAAAGCTGGCCGCGCGGGCGCTGACTTTGGCCGCGCTGTGGGTCAACCCCAGGCTGCGCCCATGCTGCGCAAACCGTTGCGACCCAAAGATCTCGGCACGGATGGGCGGTTGCACCAGGCCACGCGCGCTGCTGAGAATTGTGCAGAGTTCTGATTGGGCGTTGGGAATCAGCTCCGTCAGGGGTGGCAGCGTGCGGGAGTGGGCAAGTGAAGCGGCAACTGATGCGACAGTGGCAGCGGATTCGGTAAGCTGCATGCTCTAAAGCGCCAGCGAGACCAAGCCGATCAACAGGGCAGCAGCCACTAAGGTCGTGATGAAGCGGGCCGAGACAAACCCATTGGTGTCCTCGGCCACGC
This sequence comes from Burkholderiales bacterium, assembly GCA_031419575.1. Lineage (GTDB taxonomy): Bacteria > Pseudomonadota > Gammaproteobacteria > Burkholderiales > Burkholderiaceae_C > JANYCG01. The sequence goes on from JANOLC010000610.1 coordinate 590, forward strand.
AACGCAAGGCAAACAGACGGCTGTGGCTGGCTTTGCAGCCATTGAGGTGGTCGCCTAACTCGGCCAGCTCCATGGGAGATGTTTCGGCAGCACCGCCGAATGAGGCGGTGGTCCAGCGGGCAGATTTCAAGGTTTGAGGGGTCATCAATAGCTCCAAAGGTAGGGTGGCCGTCAGGGGTTGCTGGCTGGTGTGGTGACTGATGTGGCATGGTAGAAGCGCTTCCCCGGCGTGTCTGTCAGACGACAGGCCGCAGACGTGTAGAACCAGGCTGATCCGCTATGTTCGCTAACGCACAGACCCACGGCTTTGCACTGCCTATACTTCAAGTCTCGCTCAATGCAAGCGTCTCTGTTTGCGCCAAGCCGACCCGACATCAAACATCGACATGGCCACTCAAATTACCGCAACAGCGTCAAAGATGGCGCGCAAGACTCTCACAGCCCATCCGCATCGAGACCCTCTTAAAAACCACATCCTGGCGACTTTGCCTGCCACCGAATGGCAACGCTGGCGCCCGTTGCTGGAGTGGGTCGATATGCCGCTGGGGCAGGTGGTGTACGAATCGGGCAGCACGCTGGAGCATGTGTACTTTCCAACCACCTCCATCGTGTCTTTGTTGTACGTGATGGAGAACGGCGCATCCGCCGAAATTGCGGTGGTCGGCAACGAAGGCATCCTGGGCATTTCGCTGTTCATGGGGGGCGAATCCACCCCCAGTCGCGCTGTGGTGCAAAGCGCGGGGCAGGGCTATCGTTTGCTCGCCAAAGATATCAAATCAGAATTCAATCGGGGTGGGCCGGTAATGCATGTGCTGTTGCGCTACACCCAGGCGCTGATCACGCAGATGGCCCAGACTGCCGTGTGCAACCGACACCACTCGTTAGACCAGCAACTGTGCCGTTGGCTGCTGCTGAGCCTGGACCGCCTGCAGGGCAATGAGCTGGTGATGACGCAGGAGCTGATAGCCAACATGCTGGGTGTGCGCCGTGAGGGTGTGACCGAGAGCGCCCTGAAGCTGCAGCAGGCCGGGCTCATCAAATACGCGCGGGGTCATATCTCGGTGTTGAACCGAAAGGGCCTGGAGGGGCGGTCTTGCGAGTGTTATGGCGTGGTAAAAAAAGAGTACGACCGGCTGTTGCCGCACCAGCCCACCACGTGAGCTGACCGCCTGAGCCCCGCGACCACCGTTGCGTAGGACGCTGCCGACACCATTTGACGGCACTCGCTGATACCCGACACGGGTAGCGAATTGGAAGATCGAGACTTCTAAAACGAAGTGAGAGTCTCATGTCCACCACCCCCTGCAAAGTCGATGCGGACCGCCAGTCGGACCCGCGCGAAAACCTGTTGTTACTGGCGTTGCCAGAGTCCGATTGGAACGGTTTGCGGCCTGATCTGGAGCTGGCGGAAGTTGAGCGCGGCAAGCTGCTGTCTGAGTCCGGCCGAGCGGCCGCTTACGTGTACTTTCCCACTACCGCGATTGTGTCTTTGCAGTGCATGACGGAAGACGGCGGTTCGTGTGAAGTGGCTGTGGTCGGCAAAGACGGTGTGGTGGGCATCTCGTGCTTCATGGGTGGGGGCTCCACCCCCAGCCAGGCCGTGGTGCAAAGTGCTGGGCAGTGCTACCGGCTGCGCGCCTCTGATGTTCGGCGTGACGTGGATGCCGGTGGCCCCATGCTGCACATGCTGCTGTCATACACCCGAAATTTCATTGCGCAAGTAGCCCAGACGGCCGCCTGCAACCGCTACCACTCCATCGACCAGTTGCTGTGCCGCCGCCTGCTGCTGGGGCTGGATCGTGGCCCGTCAGATGCGCTGGTGATGACGCACGAATTGCTGGCCAGCCTGCTGGGAGTGCGCCGCGAGGGCATCTCCGCCGCTGCGTCGCGCCTTCAGCAGGCCGGAGTCATCCGCTACAGCCGGGGCCGCATCGACGTGCTGGACCGCCAGCAACTGGTGCAGCGCATGGGGAACGCCGGAAACAACCCTAAACCTCAATATTCATAGACAAAAGACCTCAAAGTCCTAGTAACTAATGAATAGTTTGCTATCAATATAGAAGCATATTCAGCCCCCTCATGCACTCCCGATTCTTCAACTATTGCTGAGGCCCGATGAGATTTGAACCGTTCGCCCTGAGCGTGTCGAAGGGCCTTTCGACACGCTCAGCACCAACGGCAATTTAGATTTCATTGGGCCAAATCAACAGTTCTTTCCCAGGTTCTTCCCCCCACCAACTTTCCAACTTTAAAAGGAAACTCTATGAACACATCAAAATCCCTCAAAACCGCGCTGCTGTCGGCAGCTGTTTCTCTGGCGCTGGTCTCAGCGGCCAGCGCCCAGACGACCACGGCATC
>JANOLC010000611.1:0-6867 GCA_031419575.1 Burkholderiales bacterium
CTCCCGCTTCGTCTGGCGCGTCGTCTGCCAGGCGCTGCAACAAATCGCGCGCCAGCTCGCCCCGGTTGGGCGCACGAAACCCGATGGAGTAGGTCATGCATTCGTCCAGCGCCACGCCATCATGGGCGTAGCGGGGTGGCAGGTACAGCATATCGCCGGGCCCCAGCACAAAGGTTTCCTCAGGCACGAAATTGGCCAGGATTTTGTGAGGCACATCGGGCTGCAGCGACAAATCCTTCTGCCGTCCAATGCGCCACTCGCGCCGGCCGTGCGCCTGCAACAAAAACACGTCGTAGCTGTCAAAGTGCGGCCCCACACCACCGCCTGGTGTGGCGTAACTGATCATCAAATCGTCCAGGCGCGCATCGGGCACAAACCGGAACTGCTTCATCAGCGCGTGAAGTCCATCATGGTGCAGATCCATGCCTTGCAACAGCAGCGTCCAGTTGGGCTGCTTGAGCGGTGGAACGGCCCGGCGCGGGATGGGGCCACTCTTCATTTTCCAGCCCGTGGCATTCGCCACTTGCGAGATCAACCGCGACTCCACCGACTCGCTGCCCACCAGATCAAACAGGGCCGCACGCTCCAGCAATGGCTTGAAGCCGGGAATCGCACCGCGAATCAGCAAAGGCTTCTTTTGCCAATGGCGCCTCATGAATGTCTCGGGGCTCAGCCCATTCAACAAAGTCAGTGGTTGGGTGATATCCATGGTGTGAGTCCGTTTGTGTTTTTGGGTGCTTGGATGCCAAGCGTTCCAAGCTGCGACAATTCTCCTATGGAAATCTCACAACAATGCGTCGTCGCGCTGACCTGGACGCTGAAAGACACACTCGGCGAAGAACTGGACGTTTTGGACGATCCGGTTGAATTTTTAATCGGTGGGCATGACCTGTTCAAAGCCATTGAAGAAGCGCTGCAGGGCCACGAAAAGGGCGACAAACTGGACTTGCACCTTGAGCCTGAGCAGGCCTTTGGCGACTTCAATGACCAATTGCTGTTTCTGGAACCCCGCGCTCTGTTCCCCAAAGACACTGAGGCGGGCATGACGTTCGAAGGTGCATCGCTGCCCGTTGGCTGCAACCCCGACACACCCAAAGACGTGCTCTATACGGTGAGCGAAATTTACCCCGACCATATCGTGTTAGACGGCAACCACCCGTTGGCGGGCATCGCCCTGCGCTTGAACCTCAAAGTGGAGAGCGTGCGCGAAGCAACGGAAGAAGAAATTGGTGCAGGCTCGGCAGGCACCGGGTTTTTCAGAATTCAACCGGTGCACACTGACGCGCCGGGCAATGACCTATTACATTAGTCAAACTGGCCTGAAGTCCCCGTATTTATTCAATAGTTAGCTATTGAATAAATAGCAAGTTAAAACTCAATTTTTCCCGGTTGAGCCATAGCCCCCCTCCCCGCGCTGGCTCGCAGGGAAGTCGCTGACCACATTGAACTGCGCCTGCACCACGGGCACGATGACCAATTGAGCGATGCGCTCCATGGGCTCGATGGTGAAGGCCACGTCGCTGCGGTTCCAGGCGCTCACCATCAGCTGGCCCTGGTAGTCACTGTCAATCAACCCTACCAGATTGCCCAGCACAATGCCGTGTTTGTGGCCCAGACCAGAGCGCGGCAAGATGAGCGCGGCAAAGCTGGGGTCGGCCAGATAAATGGCAATGCCGGTGGGCACCAGTTGCCAGGCGTTGGCTTGCAACACCAACGGCGCATCCAGGCATGCACGCAGATCCAGCCCGGCACTGCCCGGCGTGGCGTAGGCGGGCAGTTGGTTGACTAGGCGCTGGTCGATGATCTTGATGTCTACTTTCATGCTGTTCAGATTTTTTTTGAATGGAAATGGCCGCTTGTCCTCGTCCTTGTTGATATCTCTGCTATCAATTGGCGAGCAAGCAGGAGCTTGGAATTGCGCGCAATGTCTCGCGTGCCGTGCGCGTCCACCAGCAATAAGGCGTTGTCGTCTTGCCCAAACGTCGCCGGACCGATGTTGCCCACCAGCAGCGGAACGCCTTTACGCAGCCGTTTGGCCTGGGCATGCACCAGTAAATCATGGCTCTCAGCCGCAAAGCCGACGCAATACAGATCGCCCGCCAAGGCACGGGGCGATTGAGCAATCGTGGCCAGAATGTCGGGGTTCTCGACAAACTGCAAATCAGGCACATCACCCGAGCCATTCTTTTTGATTTTTTGGTCAGCTGCGCTGGCAGGCCGCCAGTCCGCTACCGCAGCCGTTGCTACAAAAATAGTAGCTGACTGCGCAATATCCACAGCGACTTCATGCATATTTTTTGCCGAAACCACGTCAATGCGGCGTACACCGCGTGGTGTCGCCAGATGCACCGGGCCAGCCACCAGCGTTACGTCGGCACCTGCTTCACGGGCCGCGCGGGCAATCGCAAAACCCATTTTCCCGCTGGACAGGTTGGTGATGCCACGCACCGGGTCAATCGCCTCATAGGTAGGGCCAGCGGTGACCAGAACCTGCTGACCCACCAGGGTCTTGGGTTGAAAAAAGGCAATGGTGTCCTCCAGCAACTCCGCTGGCTCCAGCATGCGGCCATCACCCGTTTCGCCGCAAGCCTGGTCGCCCGTACCCACACCCAAAATGGTTGTGCCGTCCAGCTTAAGCTGTGCCATATTGCGCTGCGTGGCGGGGTGCGCCCACATTTCACGGTTCATGGCGGGGGCAATCAGCAGGCGCACTGTTGAAACCGGCCGCGCCAGGCACATCAGGCTGAGCAAGTCGTCGGCCCGACCATGCAGGAGCTTGGCCATAAAGTCTGCACTGCACGGGGCAATCAAAATCGCATCGGCTTCGCGACTCAGGTTGATGTGCGGCATTCCGTTGCGCTCGCGCGCATCGAAACCGGAGGCATTGTGCGAACCATACACCGGACGGTTGGACAGTGCCTGCATCGTCACTGGCGTGATGAACTGCTCGGCCGCTTGCGTCATCACCACTTGCACGGTGGCACCCTCTTTAATTAGCGCCCGACACAGCTCAGCGGCTTTGTAGCAGGCGATGCCGCCAGTCAGGCCCAGGACAATATGTTTTCCGGCTAAGTCATTCATGCCCGGCAATGTAGCAGACGGCCCGGTGGCCGCAAGGGGGCATCCTATAATCTCTATTTCCACCCCACTGAGCATTAAATGCTCACTCTGACATGACCAAATTTGTCTTCGTCACCGGCGGTGTGGTGTCCTCCCTTGGCAAGGGAATCGCCTCAGCCTCCTTAGCAGCGATTTTGGAATCGCGGGGCCTCACAGTCACCCTGATCAAGCTCGACCCCTACCTCAATGTAGACCCCGGCACCATGTCGCCGTTGCAGCACGGCGAGGTGTTTGTGACCGACGACGGCGCAGAAACCGACCTTGATTTGGGCCACTATGAACGCTTCGTGGAAACACGCATGCGCCGCGCCAATAACTTCACCACCGGCCAGATTTACAAAAGCGTACTCGACAAAGAGCGCCGTGGCGACTACCTGGGCAAAACCGTTCAGGTGATTCCCCACGTTACCAACGAGATTCAGGAATTCGTCAAACGCGGAGCGCGTTTTGGCGAGCCTGACGCGGTCGATGTGGCTATTGTTGAAATTGGCGGCACGGTGGGCGACATAGAGTCTTTGCCCTTTCTGGAAGCCGTGCGCCAGATGAGCCTCAAGCTCGGCCCCAACAACAGTGCCTTCGTGCACCTGAGTTACGTGCCCTGGATTGCCGCTGCCGGTGAACTCAAAACCAAACCGACGCAACACACCGCCAAACAATTGCGCGAAATCGGCATTCAGGCCGACGCACTGATTTGCCGTGCCGACCGCCCCATCCCGCAAGAAGAGCGTTCTAAAATTTCGCTGTTCTCTAACGTGGCCGAATGGGGTGTCATCTCCATGTGGGACGTGGACACTATCTACAAAGTGCCACGTATGCTGCATGAGCAAGGCCTGGACGGACTGATCTGCGACAAGCTGCGTTTGAACACGCCACCGGCTAACCTCAAACGCTGGGACGATTTGGTGTTTGAAACCGAGCATCCCAAAGGCGAAGTCAACATCGCCATGGTCGGCAAATACGTGGACTTGAGCGACAGCTACAAATCTCTCAACGAAGCCCTGCGCCACGCCGGCATGAAGAACCACATGAAGGTCAAGATCGAGTACATCGATTCTGAAACCATCACCGACGCTAGCGTTTCAAGGCTGGCTAAATTTGATGCGGTTCTGGTACCAGGCGGTTTTGGCAAACGCGGTGTTGAAGGCAAAATTTGTGCTGCGCGTTTTGCCCGTGAAAACAAGGTGCCTTACCTGGGAATCTGCTTGGGAATGCAGGTCGCTACCATCGAGTTTGCCCGCCACGTGGCCAATATGCCCAACGCCAACAGCACCGAGTTTGATGCTGATACGCCCAACCCGGTGATCGCCCTGATTACCGAGTGGAAAGACGCTGACGGCAGTATCAAAGTACGCGATAAAAATTCTGATATGGGCGGCACCATGCGCCTGGGTGCACAAAGCTCGGATGTCGAAGACGGGTCGCTGGCGCATCAGATTTACGGGGCTGTGGTGACAGAGCGGCATCGCCATCGCTACGAAGCCAACGTCAACTTTCTGGACCGTTTGCGCAAGGCGGGATTGGTAATTTCTGCCCTGACGCAGCGGGAACACCTGACAGAAATGATCGAGTTGCCCCAAACCGTGCACCCCTGGTTCGTCGGGGTTCAATTTCACCCCGAGTTCAAGTCGACACCATGGGACGGGCACCCGTTGTTCAACGCTTTCATCAAGGCCGCGCTGGACTTTCAGACAGCGGGCAAAAACCTGAAGGCGGTTGCATGAAATTGTGTGGCTTTGAGATTGGGTTGGATCGACCCTTTTTTTTGATTGCCGGCCCCTGCGTCATCGAGTCCGAACAATTGCAGATGGACACCGCTGGCACACTGAAAGAAATCACGGCCAGCCTGGGTATCAACTTCATCTTCAAGAGTAGCTTTGACAAAGCCAATCGCTCCAGTGGCAACACATTTCGTGGCCCTGGTATTGACAAAGGGCTGGAGATTTTGGCCAAGGTCAAACGCGAGTTGAATGTGCCTTTGCTGACGGACATCCATGACGAATCGCAAATCGCACAAGTGTGCAGCGTGGTGGATGTTTTGCAGACCCCTGCCTTCCTGTGCCGACAGACTGATTTCATTCGCGCCGTTGCTCAAAGTGGCAAACCGGTCAACATCAAAAAAGGCCAATTCCTGGCCCCCGGTGACATGAAAAATGTCATTGACAAGGCCCGTGCCGCCGCGCGTGAAATGGGCATGGAAGAAGACAACTTCATGGCCTGTGAGCGCGGGGCCAGCTTTGGCTACAACAACCTGGTGAGTGACATGCGCAGCCTGGCCATCATGCGCGAAACCAACGCCCCGGTGGTCTTTGATGCCACGCATTCGGTACAACTGCCCGGCGGCCAGGGCACCAGCAGCGGGGGCCAGCGCGAGATGGTGCCAGTGCTGGCACGCGCTGCCGTTGCGGTGGGTGTGGCGGGGCTGTTCATGGAAACCCATCCCGACCCTGCTAACGCCTTGAGCGATGGCCCGAATGCCGTGCCTTTGCATCACATGCGGGCTCTTCTGGAGACGTTGCTGGCATTGGACCAGGTGACCAAGAAAAATGGCTTCTTGGAAACCAACTTCAATTGAATTGAATTGAATCAAACTGAATGGAGATCTGAATGACTGTTGCCTACATCATTGTTGACATGGACATCACGGACATGGAGCAGTACAAAAAGTACATGGCTGAAGCACCGGCGGCGGTGGCCGCTGCGGGGGGTGAATACCTGGTGCGTGGCGGCAAGTTTGAAACACTGGAAGGCGAGTGGAAGCCCGCACGCATTGCGATGCTGCGCTTTCCCAGCTTTGAGGGTGCCAAGGCCTTTCATGATGGCGAAATGTACAAGGCGGCGCGGGCCAAACGCGCCGGTGCCACCCAATTTTTCAACATGGTTCTGGTCGAGGGCGTTGCTGCGCCGGTCTGACCCAAAATATCATTGAATTAGTTCACTCACTTCACCAATTTCAATTTAGGAAAAACATGAGCGCAATTGTTGACATCGTAGGCCGCGAAATTCTGGATTCACGCGGCAACCCCACTGTTGAATGTGACGTGTTGCTGGAAAGTGGCACCATGGGCCGCGCGGCTGTGCCCTCCGGCGCGTCCACCGGTTCACGCGAAGCGATTGAGCTACGAGACGGCGACAAGTCCCGTTACGGCGGTAAAGGCGTGTTGAAGGCGGTTGAGTACATCAACACCGAGATCTCTGAAGCCGTGCTGGGGCTGGATGCCTCCGAGCAGGCCTTTTTGGACAAGACCCTGATTGATCTGGACGGCACCGAAAACAAGTCCCGCCTGGGCGCCAACGCCATGCTGGCCGTGTCGATGGCGGTGGCACGCGCGGCGGCTGAAGAGTCCGGCCTGCCGCTGTACCGCTACTTTGGCGGCATGGGCGCCATGCAAATGCCCGTGCCCATGATGAACGTGATCAACGGCGGTGCGCACGCCAACAACAACCTTGATTTGCAAGAGCTGATGATCATCCCCGTGGGTGCGCCCAGCTTTCGCGAAGCCGTGCGCTATGGGGCCGAGGTGTTCCACGCGCTGAAGAAAATTTTGCATGACAAGGGTATGAGCATTGCCGTGGGTGACGAAGGCGGTTTCGCGCCCAACGTGCCGAACCACGAAGCCGCGATCCAGATGATTCTGGAAGCCATCGACAAAGCCGGTTTTGTGGCTGGTGAGCAAATAGCCCTGGGCTTGGACTGCGCGGCGAGCGAGTTCTACAAAGACGGCAAGTACGAGCTGGGGGCCGAAGGCC
>JANOLC010000612.1:0-2448 GCA_031419575.1 Burkholderiales bacterium
CAAATAAAATGCGCTCGGCACTTTCATGCCCTTGCTCAGTCAGGAAGACCTGGTGGCTTTTTTCGTCGAGCGTGAAGTCGCCCGGTTTGGTAACACCCTCACCGGTGCGCGGATCAGCCTCACCCTCTTGACGGGTCAGCAGTGGAACCACCTTGTTGATCGCGACGTACAAACTGGTGTGATCTTCGGCTTGGCCGCTGATGATGAGCGGCGTGCGGGCCTCATCAATCAGAATGGAGTCCACCTCATCGACAATAGCGTAGTTCAGCCCCCGCTGAACGCGGTCTGCCACCTCGTAGACCATGTTGTCGCGCAGGTAGTCAAAGCCATATTCGTTGTTGGTGCCATAGGTGATATCAGCGCGGTAGGCCGCCTGTTTTTCTTCACGTGGCATTTGCGGCAGGTTGATGCCCACTGACATGCCCAAATAGTTATAGAGCTTGCCCATCCACTGCGCATCACGGTTGGCGAGGTAATCATTGACCGTAACGACGTGAACGCCTTTACCCGATAGCGCATTGAGGTAAACCGGCAGCGTTGCGGTCAGTGTTTTGCCTTCGCCCGTGCCCATCTCTGATATTTTGCCGTTGTGTAACGACATGCCGCCCAACATTTGCACATCAAAGTGCCGCATCTTCATGACGCGTTTGGAGCCTTCGCGTACAACGGCAAAGGCTTCAGGCAACAGCGCATCAAGTGTCTCTCCATTGGCCACACGGTCGCGAAATTCCTGCGTTTTGGCTTTTAGCGCGTCCTCAGACAAGGCTTCAAGCCCGGCCTCCATTGCATTAATGCGAGACACCGTGTGGCGATACTGCTTGAGCAGGCGGTCATTGCGACTGCCGAAAATTTTAGTAAGAATGTTGGTAGCCATGAATGCGCAACCGGGCTACTGTCCCACCTGGGTCAATAGAACGGCGCAATCCTTTAAAGTCAAAATGAAATGGGGTTCAATGCGCAAAACACAAGCGTTTTAAACCAGCGCTTGAGTAAACCAAGCTTTAGATTTTACTTTGCCTCACACCCCGCCAAAAACCCTCGGACTGGGTGCACCAGCCTATCGCATTACTTGGCGATGCCAGATGATGCTGGAGATATTTTTGCAATTCGCTGATTAGGAAGGTGACTACCCGCTGTCAGAAATTTTTGAGGATCTTGCGGAACTCCCTGCACAAGCACTTCAAAATGCAGATGCGGACCAGTGGAGCGTCCAGTGTTGCCAACTTCGGCCACTTTTTGGCCTCGTTTGATCAAGTCAGCTTTTTTTACAAATATCCGTGATGCATGAGCATACCGCGTGATTAAGTCATTGCCATGGTCGATTTCAACCATGTTGCCGTAAGCCGGATGAACCTCTTGCGTTACAACCACGCCACCAGCTGCCGCAAGTATGGACGTGCCTGGATCAGCCTGAAAATCAAGCCCGGTATGCAGGGCAGACCGCCCGGTAATCGGGTCAATCCGCCAACCAAAAGCAGACCCCAAACTGCCATCCAAGACAGGTTTTTGGGTAGGAATCATCATGTTTTTGATTTTTTGATCGAACAAGTTTGACTCCATCAAGGTCATCAAATCGGTCCGCTGATCCGCTGAACGATCCAAGTCGTTCAATGCGGACTGAAGCTCCTCCAAGGTAAGTGACCGGCCCTCGATTAGAAGACCACCCCGCCCTGGCGTTACTTTGATGTCACTGGCGTTCACGCCCGCCAGGCCAGAAACACGTTCACCCAACGACTCAAGTTGAGTCAATTTGGCCTGCATTTCACCCACCCGCTTCGCCATCACGTCCAAGTTTTCACGCATGAAGCGGTCACGCTGCTCAAACTCATCTTTCACCACCAGCTTGACCAGCGCCCCCACAATCGGCCACCCCTCACGCGCGCCCTTTAGAAACACCCAATGGTACAAACCGGCGGAAACAAGACTAAGCGTCAGCGACACCAGCAGCCCAAACGCCATTAGCTTGCGCCCGGAGAGGTGGATGGCGCGGCTTTTGGCCAGCCATGCGTCCGTGATAATCAATTGCATCCAGATGTCCTTACAAGACCAAACCTATGTCCCATCCCCATCGAAGTGTCTCTATTCTGCAAGCCACCCAAGAGACGCCCATGCTGGCGAGGTTGACCGAGCTGACCAGGGACTCCGTCAGCCGCCTTAAAGCCGTTGAGGCTTTGATCCCAACTGCGTTGCGACCATCGGTCAAAGCAGGTCCTATCGACGGACCGATATGGTGCCTAATCGTCGACAACAATGCAGCCGCCTCGAAAATCCGTCAACTGCTGCCGTCCATGCAGTCCCATCTACGCGTCAAGGGTTGGGAGGTTAACTCAATACGACTCAGGGTTCAAATTACCCGATAACCGGGGAAGGCCACTAAACAACATAAGCGACAGGTCTTCGCAGGCTCCGGCATAGACTTACCAGAGAAAAAGGCCTTTAAGAATCTCT
>JANOLC010000613.1:0-2924 GCA_031419575.1 Burkholderiales bacterium
GTGGTCAAACGCAAAGACGCGCGACGCCACTGTGTCGTTGAAAAACAGCGTACGGCCGTCGAGCGACCAGGTGGGCCCGTTGGTGACGGCATAGCCATCCGTCATGCGGACGCATGGGCCATCGGGTGAGTAGCGGTACAAGGCACCGGTCGTGGCCTGGCAGTCAAAGTCCATGGTGCCGCCCCAGAAGTTGCCCTGGGCGTCGCATTTACCGTCGTTGAAGCGGTTGCCTGTGCGTTCGGGCTCGGGTTCCTGCAGGCGCTGCAAATCACCTGTTTCCGTGTCAAAAAATGCAAAACCCCGGCGCAGGGTAATCAGCAAGCTCGAGGAGGTGCCACGCTCGGCCACGGCCGAGACTTCCTCGTCAAACGACCAGCTTCTTTGCTCGGAAGCGACCGGATCGTAGCGGTGCAACTGGTGGCCCAGAATGTCCACCCAGTAGAGTGCCTGCTGCCGCACCGACCACAGTGTGCCTTCACCCAGCGTGGCGGCAGCGGGCCAGACGCACTGGGGTGGGCCGCAAATCAAATCAGGGGGCATAAAGATTAAACCTCTGTCTGTGTCGAACCACCGCACCGTTCACCCTGAGCTTGTCGAAGGGTTTCGACAAGCTCAACCCGAACGGAAAAGCAGAGCAGGTTGAAGCGTACCAGCGGTCATATTCTCAATGCGATTCGCGCGGCACCAAGGCCCCGCTGCCACCCACCAAAAAATCCAGGTCGGCGCCCAGATGCGCCTGCTGCACGTGCTCTACGTAAAGCTTCTGGTAGCCCCTCAGCGGGTGTACCGGTGGCTTCCAGCTCAGGCGGCGGCGGGCCAGCTCTTCGTCGGACACTTCCAGGTTCAGACGGCGGCCCGCCACATCCAGCTCGATCATGTCGCCGTTTTGCACCAGCGCCAGCGTGCCACCGGCCGCCGCTTCAGGCGATGTGTGCAGCACCACCGTGCCGTAGGCCGTGCCGCTCATCCGGCCATCGCTGATGCGCACCATGTCGGTAATGCCTTTTTGCAAAATCTTCGGTGGCAGCGGCATGTTGCCCACCTCGGCCATGCCGGGGTAGCCTTTGGGACCGCAGTTTTTCAAGACCATGATGCAGTGTTCGTCAATGTCCAGCTCGTCGGTGTCGATACGTGCGTGGAAGTCTTCAATGTCTTCAAACACCACGGCACGGCCCCGGTGTTGCAGTAAGTGGGCGGAGGCGGCAGACGGCTTGATCACTGCACCATCCGGTGCCAGGTTGCCGCGCAGAATAGCAATGCCCGCGTCTTTCATGAACGGCTCGTCCGGGGTCTTGATGACGTCACGGTTGTAGCAGGGCGCGTTCTCGATGTTTTCGCCCAGTGTTTTGCCGTTGGCGGTAAGCGAATTCAAGTGCAGTAGCGGCATGATTTCTCGCAGGATGGCGGGCAGGCCTCCGGCGTAATAGAAGTCTTCCATCAGGTACTTGCCTGAGGGTTGCAAATTCAGCAGACAGGGCACTTCGGCGCCCAGACGGTCCCAGTCATCCAGGTCCAGCTTCACACCCATGCGTCCGGCAATCGCAATCAGGTGAATCACCGCGTTGGTGGAGCCGCCAATCGCCGCGTTGGTGCGGATGGCGTTCTCAAAAGCTTCACGGGTCAAAATTTGCGACATGCGAATGTCTTCCTTGACCAGCTCCACAATGCGCCGGCCACTGAGCTGCGCCAGGCGGTTGCGGCGCGTGTCGGCAGCGGGAATGGCGGCGTTTTCAGGCAGCGACATGCCCAGCACCTCCACCATACTGGCCATGGTGCTGGCGGTGCCCATGGTCATGCAACTGCCTTTGGAGCGGTGCATACACGACTCGGCGGCTGTGAAGTCTTCCTGCGTCATCTCACCGGCACGCACCATCTCGCTCATTTGCCAGACGCCCGTGCCCGAGCCAATGTCGGTGCCACGGAACTTGCCGTTGAGCATGGGCCCGCCCGACACGCCAATGGTCGGCAAGTCGCAACTGGCCGCGCCCATCATCAATGACGGGGTGGTTTTGTCGCAACCCATGAGTAGCACCACGCCGTCAATCGGGTTACCGCGAATGCTTTCTTCCACATCCATGCTGGCCAGATTGCGGAACAACATGGCGGTGGGGCGCAACTGGGTTTCGCCCAGTGACATCACGGGGAACTCCAGCGGGAAGCCACCGGCTTCGTACACGCCGCGTTTGACGAATTCAGCTAGTTCGCGGAAGTGACCATTGCAGGGAGTCAGCTCGCTCCAGGTGTTGCAGATGCCGATCACCGGGCGGCCATCAAACTCATCATGCGGGTAGCCCTGATTTTTGATCCAGCTGCGGTGCATGAAGCCGTCACGGTCGGTTTTTCCGAACCAGGCCTGGCTACGGCGAAATGGGTATTTTTTGGAGTCCATGGGGGTGTCTTGTGTCATTATCTAGATCAATGGGGGCTTGACAAAACGCATCGTATCAAGGCACAGTGATAATGAAAAATACTCAAATTAATATTTGACATATTCAATTTGCAATGAATCACAATCAATTGCAGCTGAATCGTGCGTTTTTCAAATTTTTCTCCACCCAACCCGTTACTTCTCAACAGGATTTTTCATGTCAGTTCTCCGACCCTTGTCCACCGCCTTGGCGACCTACCCCAGCCTGCGCGGGCAGCGCGTTTTTATCACCGGCGGGGGCACCGGCATTGGCGCGGCCATCGTGACCGCTTTTTGCCAGCAGGGTGCCCAGGTGGCCTTTGTTGACGTGGTCGAAGCCGAGAGTGCTGCGCTGGCCAAAAGCCTAGTTGATGCAGGCCACATCAAGCCGTGGTGGCGGGTGTGCGATGTGCGTGATGTCGCCGCTTTCCAGGGCACCATTCAGGAGGCGGTGACAGAACTGGGCGACTTCGCCACGTTGGTCAACAACGTGGCGCGGGATGACCGCCACACCCTG
>JANOLC010000614.1:0-3659 GCA_031419575.1 Burkholderiales bacterium
CCCACCCCTGAGAACGCGAGTGGACACATTGACCAGATCGCCGAGGTCATCAAAACCCTCAAATCCAACCCTGATTCGCGCCGCATCATCGTGAGCGCCTGGAACGTGGCCGACTTGAACAAGATGGCGTTGATGCCTTGCCACGCGTTTTTCCAGTTTTATGTGGCACCTAGCACCGTGCCCGGCGAAAAGGCCAAACTCAGTTGCCAGTTGTACCAGCGCAGCGCCGACATCTTTTTGGGGGTGCCCTTCAACATCGCCAGCTACGCGCTGCTGACCCACATGGTGGCACAGCAGTGTGATCTGGACGTGGGGGATTTCATTTGGACCGGGGGCGACTGCCACATCTACAGCAACCACGAAGAGCAGGTCGCCTTGCAGCTCAGCCGCGCGCCACTGGCCTACCCCACGCTGAACATCAAGCGCAAGCCCGCTTCCATCTTTGACTACGACTTTGATGATTTTGAGTTTGTCGGCTACCAGAGCCACCCGGCCATCAAAGCCTCCGTGGCGGTGTGATCGCCCATGCGACTTAACCTGATTTTTGCGAGCGCGCGCAATGGTGTCATCGGCAACCAGGGCACGCTGCCCTGGCGTTTACCGGAAGACATGGCTCATTTCAAGCGCACCACGCTGGGCTGCCCGGTCATCATGGGCCGTAAGACCTGGGACTCCCTGCCGCCCAAATTCAGACCGTTACCGGGTCGTTTGAACGTGGTGATTACACGTCAGGCTGACTGGCAGGCGTCAGGGGCTTTACGGGCTGATTCTCTGGTGCAAGCGATGGCTCTGTGCCCTGCCGACAGCGATGTCTGGGTGATTGGCGGGGCCGAAATTTATGCCCTGGCATTGCCTTTGGCCGCCTCGGCAATTGTGACCCACATTGAGGCCGATTTTGAAGGGGATGCTTATGCCCCACAATTCGGCCCGCAGTGGACGAAAACCAAAGAGGTTTCACACACCTCGTCCACCGGATTGAAATTTTCATTTGCGACCTATCTCAACAGTTTTCGCAACACACCAGGAGTTTGATATGTCAGGAGATGGTTTTCACGTACACGGCCCGCACGATCACGAATTGGAGCACGCCGCGCAGGGCGGGCATGGCGACCACGGCAAGGAGAGTGCCAGTGGCATGATCAACCGCATCGCTATGTTCACCGCCATGTTGGCCACGGTCGGTGCCATTTTTTCCTACATGGGCGGGGCCACGCAATCCAATGCCGGGCTGTATAAAAACAACTCAGCCATCAAGAAGACTGAAGCATCCAACCAGTGGAATTACTTCCAGGCGAAAAGCACCAAACAGTCCCTCGCCGAGTTGGCACGGGATATTGCACCTGACGATAAGAAAGCAAACTACCAGGCCAAGATAGATCGTTACGAAAAGGAAAAAACCGAAATTAAAACCGGTGCTGACAAGCTGGAAGCCGAGGCCACCCAGTGGGACAAGCAAAGCGATGAGCAGATTCACCAGCACCACCGCTGGGCACAGGCCACTACCGTGCTGCAAGTGGCGATTGCCTTTGCCGCTATCGCCCTGCTGACCAAACGCAAATGGGTGGAGTACGCCATGTTTGGTGTAGCCGGGATTGGTGCCGTCGCCGGCGTACTGGCCGCGCTTCACATTTGATTGTGAGGCCAATGGGGAATTTAGGGCGTTTGGCGTGAACAGTGGTTTGAACAAAGTCCTGCGGGGCAGGCTATTCGCAACACTGACAAAGCCCACCCCTCCTGTGATTTAGGAGTAATTTGCCCATGAAATTCGCTACATGGAACGTCAACTCGCTCACTGTCCGTCTGCCTCAGGTGCTGGACTGGCTGCAGGCCAATCCGGTCGATGTGCTGGTGTTGCAAGAGCTGAAGATGGTTGACGACAAATTCCCTGCCGATGCGTTTGCGCTAGCCGGTTACACGGCGCATTGGTTTGGCCAGAAGACTTATAACGGGGTGGCACTTTTATCCCGCACGCCCGTCACTGACGTGGTCAAGAACATCCCGGTATTTGAGGATGACATGGCGCGTGTGATCGCTGCGACGGTGGCATCACCCCATGGCGATATCCGGGTGATTGGCGGCTATTTCCCCAATGGGCAAGCGCCGGGCACGGATAAATTTGAGTACAAGATGGAATGGCTCAAAGGCCTGCGCAAGTGGGTACGTTCCGAGCTGGTGGCCTACCCGCGCCTGGTGCTGATGGGCGACTACAACATCACGTTTGACGATGCCGACGTGTGGGACCCCGAAGGCATGCGTGACCAAATTCATTGCACCGACGAAGAGCGCTACCACCTGAATGCGCTGATCTCCTTGGGGTTAATGGACTCCTACCGCCTGTTTGAGCAAGCGCCCAAAAGCTACTCATGGTGGGACTACCGCGACTTTGGCTTCAAGCGCAACCGGGGCCTGCGCATTGACCACATTTTGATCAGCGCCGCCTTGAAGCCCTTGGCTACCGCCTGCACGATTGACAAAATACCCCGGAAGAATGAGCGCCCCAGTGATCATGCGCCCGTGGTGCTGGAAATCACTCCAAACCCAATTCCTGGATCTTGCGCGTGATGGTGTTGCGGCCAATGCCCAGCTTTTGAGCGGCTTCAATGCGTCGGCCCTTGGTGTTGGCCAGCGCGGTCAAGATCAGCTTGGCTTCAAAGCGGCGCGTCAACTCATCCCAAACATCATGACGGCCATTGGCCAGCAAGGTAATGGCTTCGGCCTCCAGACCCGCCTCCCATGCTGTAGCACCCATGCCGCCGTTCAAGCCACCCGCATCGTGCTGTGCAACAGGTACCGGCACAACGCTGCCTGAGTGCGCTTTGGGCTCAATGGCGACGGTGGGCGAACGATCCAACGCATCACCGGCCACCGTAGCTGTGACCGTGGCCGTGACTGACACCTCAGGCGGTAGGTCCTTGGGTTCAATGGTTTGCGCGGGTGCCATCACCGTCAGCCAATGGCAAATATTTTCCAGCTGGCGCACATTGCCGGGGAAGCTGAACTGGCTCAGCCAGCCCAACGCCGCATCAGAAATGCGCTTGGGCTCCACACCCAGCTGCTGCGCGCTCTGCGCCAGAAAATGGCGCGTCAGCATAGGGATATCTTCCGTGCGTTCGCGTAAAGCCGGCAAACGCAGGCGGATCACATTCAGGCGGTGAAACAAGTCCTCGCGAAAGACCCCTTCCTTGACGCGCTGCTCCAGGTTCTGGTGGGTGGCAGCAATCACGCGCACATTGGTTTTGACGGCGCTGTGGCCTCCCACCCGGTAAAAGTGCCCGTCACTCAAGACCCGCAGCAAACGCGTTTGGAGGTCAAACGGCATGTCGCCAATCTCATCCAGAAACAGCGTGCCGCCGTCGGCCTGCTCAAAGCGGCCCCGGCGCATGGTTTGCGCACCGGTGAAGGCACCGCGCTCATGACCGAAGAGTTCGCTTTCCAGCAAGTCCTTAGGGATGGCTGCGGTGTTGATGGCCACAAACGGGCCACCTTTGCCCGTGTTTTTGCCCAAATCGCCCCGGGGTGAATGCTTGTGCAGGGCACGCGCCACCAGCTCCTTGCCCGAACCCGACTCACCCGTGATCATCACGGTGACGTTGCTCTGGCTCAAGCGGCCAATGGCGCGGAACACGTCTTGCATGGCGCTGGCCTGGCCCAGCATTTCG
>JANOLC010000615.1:0-3202 GCA_031419575.1 Burkholderiales bacterium
CTGGTGCTGGGCCATCGCGGCAAGCTGCGCAAGCTTGAAGTCAACTTTGACGATGAAACATTTATCTTGCAACTGCTGGCCCTGCGCCTGGCTGTGATCTTGTGCCATGCCCGGCGTGACCCCGAGATTGCTGGCCTGCAATTGACGCTGGACCGCTCCAAGCCGCAAGAGGTCTCGCTGACCTGCCGGGCAGGCTGGGCGGCAGCGTTCCCGCAGTCGGCACATTTACTCAATGAGGAAGTGCTGGCTTGGCAGAAGACGCGGTGGTCTCTGAATTTGATGGGGCTGTAATCGGGTGAGCGGTACGCTACACCCCTGAATGTCCCACAGAAGTCCACACATACAGCCCCGCCTGCGCTGACTTGGCATGGTGCTTTGCCAATGCCGCTTGGCTTGCCACCTCTTCCACCCGGGCAAATAGCCCGGGTTTGACGGCCACCACACCAATCGACAAACTGGTGCACGGGAAGAACCTGACCACGCCATGGCGGTCTTCAGCTTCTATGCCGCCGCGCTCGCGGGCATCGGCACCAAACAGTTCTCTAGCTCGGTCTGCCAGCTCGGCAATGATCTTTTCGCAACGTTGATGCCAGTCGTCACTTTGCAGCAGCATGATGAAATCGTCGCCCCCCACGTGGCCCACAAAATCTCGCTGGGAATCGCAATGGGTCAGGATGATTTTGGCCAGTAGGCGAATCATTTCGTCGCCGCGCCAGTACCCATACCGGTCGTTGAAGGGTTTGAAGTCATTTAGGTCGGCATAACAGGCCACAAACTCAACACCACCACTCAATAGCCGCGTGATGTGCTGACTGATGGGTACATTGCCGGGTAAAAAAGTCAGTGGGTTGGCGTGGCGTGCAGACTCAACGCGAGCCTCAGTCACCGATCGAACCAGATGGTCTGACGTACCCAGCCCCACGTAACGACCATTGTCGGTGACGATGAAACCATCCGCCAGGTAACGCTGGTCGTCTGACATCAAAATGCCCAGCAGCTCGTCAATATCGTGGTCACGCTCCACCAAGCGGGGTTCCAAATTGGCATGAACCATGCAGGACTTTTTGCCCCAGACCTCGCGGTAGTAAAGCTGACTGTATTTGTTCAGAAACTGCGAGCGGTTGATGATGCCAAGCGGACGGGCTACGTCTGTCACCGCCAGCGCATGAAGGTGGGGGGATGCCAGGAAGATAGTCGCCACGTCATCATTAGAGGTTTCAACACCCACTGCGGGCGCTTCAATGACATTCAATGGCCGCAGGTGGCCTTGCTGGGTGGCTTTACTGTGTTCGGGGAAAACAGAAATACGTCGATCCAGCATGACCGTAAGCGCCTCGCTTTGAATTACTTCTTGAGGTAGCGGCTGCGGGTACCCCAGCAAATAACCCTGACCAAAAGGGATTCCAAGATCCCGCAACACACGCAGGTCATCCTGCGTCTCTATGCCCTCGGCAATCAAGGCTGTATTGAAGATCGCCGCTATCTGCTGAAGTGCCTGAATAGTTTTTAGTTTGTCCGCGTGTTGGCTGATGCTGCGAGTGAAGTATTTGTCGATTTTGACGTATTCGGGCTTGAGCTGTGACCAAAGTCGTAAACTAGAACGCCCGTCTCCAAAGTCGTCCAACGCCAGCGACACACCGGCCCCACGGACTATTTCAACGATGCGGGCCAGGCGGTCCATGTCAGTCACCCGCTCGTGTTCGGTGATTTCGAGCACCAGCATTCGCGGCAACACGCCAAAACCGCTCACCTGTTCCGTTAGCGCATCGGGGCCACAGAGCCGCATAACTTTTTCCAGAACGGCTGCACTGATATTGACAAACAACCGCCCCGGGTTTTGCAACGCCCCCCACTGATCCAACGCAGCAACGACGCATTGATTTTCAAAGTCAAAGCTTAGGTTTTCAGCGGTAGCCGCCTTTAGCAATGCGTCTGGCGATCGCATGGCCGTGTTGACGGGGCCGCGAATCAACGCCTCATGGGCATACACCGCACCAGATTTCAGAGACGCAATGGGTTGAAACACAGGGGAGAGGCCACCCGTGCGCAGCAACGCGGCCAAATCGCCACCGCCGGTTAGCAATTTGGCAGAGTGACGGGGTAAATTCGAATCGGGTAGTTGACCTTGAAACATAGGCGCAATCTCAGTTCAGGTGCAGAACTCACCACACCAAGCCCATCCACTTCGGAAAGGGCTGAATGCAAAGGATACGTAGCCCTCGTGACAATCGTGCGACACAGCATTTGAATCACATATTGAAACGATGTAAACTATATACATAGTTTATATAAGGAAAACCTATGATCACTGAAGACACCCAAGTAGAAACTACCACCCAAAAAATGGTTGAAACACAAAGCGCAGCACCGGCAGTCAAAACAAACCGTGTTGTTGCGAAACGCACGGCAAAAAAAGTTGTCGCAACTGCGCCAGCCGCCACGTTGACCAAGTCAGCAAAATCGGTGAAGGCACCCAAAGCTGCGGTTGCGCCCAAGGCACCTGTCAAACCCAAGGCTGCCAAACCGGTTAAAGAGAAAAAACCCAAGCTGGTACGTGACAGCTTCACCATCCCCAAGGCCGAGTACACCGTGCTGGACGACCTGAAAGCCCGTGCCAACAAGCTGGCCAGCCCCGCCAAGAAAAGTGAATTGTTGCGCGCTGGCATCAAGGCTCTGGCAGCCATGTCCGACGCTGCGTTTCAGGTGGCGTTGCGGGCGGTGCCAGTCATCAAAACCGGTCGCCCAATCAAAGACTAAGCAAGTAAATTCTTACTACAAAACCTCGGGCGACTGAACCGTCACCACCACGGTTTTCGACAGCGCATCGCGCTCGCGGTTTCGCATCCACCAAACCGCACCCCGTTTTACCGCACATTCATGCGCGCTCAAACCCAACAGTTGCGCAATGGTTTGACCCAGCACAGGCTGGTGGCCAATGATCAGCACCGTGTGTTTTGACTCTGGCCATTGGGCTGCCGCCAGCAGTTGGGCAACAGTGCAGCCCGGTACCAGTTCCGGGCGAACTTTGTATTTGCGCTCCAGCGCCTGAGCGGTTTGCTCAGTCCGCTTGGCTGGGCTCACCAAAATTCGTGTGACTTCGGGCAGTTGGCGGTCCAGCCATCCGGCCATGCGCTTGGCCTGCTTTTCACCCCTTGTGGTCAATTCACGATTCAAATCATCCTGCCCCTCGCAGGGATCCTCT
>JANOLC010000616.1:0-6796 GCA_031419575.1 Burkholderiales bacterium
AAACCTCGGGCGACTGAACCGTCACCACCACGGTTTGCGACTGCGCATCGCGCTCGCGGTTTCGCAACCACCAAACCGCGCCCCGTTTTACCGCACATTCATGGGCGCTCAAACCCAACAGTTGCGCAATGGTTTGACCCAACACAGGCTGGTGGCCAATGATCAGCACCGTGTGTTTTGTCTCTGGCCATTGGGCTGCCGCCAGCAGTTGGGCAACAGTGCAGCCCGGTACCAGTTCCGGGCGAACTTTGTATTTGCGCTCCAGCGCCTGAGCGGTTTGCTCAGTCCGCTTGGCTGGGCTCACCAAAATTCGTGTCACTTCAGGCAGTTGGCGGTCCAGCCATCCGGCCATGCGCTTGGCCTGCTTTTCACCCCTCGTGGTCAATTCACGATTCAAATCATCCTGCCCCTCCCAGGGATCCTCTGCCTCCGCGTGGCGCCAAAGTATCAGGTCCATATCAACTCCCGTTTTTATCAATGCGGTCCGTTGTCGTTGGAAGCGTAGCGTGCCATCAGCGCTGCCTGCGCGCCGTGGGGTATGTTGGTGCCGCCCCGGTGGTGGCCCGGCACCGGCAGTGCCGTGTCGTGCATCACGCGGGCATGATTTACGCGCTCATAAGTGCCGTCTGGCAGCAGGTTCCACGCGTCCACACCGTCATGCATATAGGCCACCAGGCATTCGTCCACCAGCCGCTGGCGTTGCACGGGGTCGGTCACCGGCCATGCCAACTCCACGCGGCGCATCATGTTGCGATTCATCCAGTCTGCGCTGGACAGGTACAACTCATCCACCTCGGCGCGGCGAAAGTAAAACACCCGTGAGTGCTCCAGAAAACGGCCAATCACCGACCGTACGCGGATGTTGTCCGTCACGCCGGGCACGCCTGCGGGCAACATACAGGCACCGCGCACGATCAAGTCAATTTGCACGCCTTGTTGGCCGGCCTGGACCAAAGCTTGAATCAAACCCTCGTCAGTCAAGGCGTTCATTTTGGCGACGATGCGGGTGGATTGCCCTGCCAACGCGGCCTTGCCCAACCCGCCAATTTTCGAGATCAACTTGCGATGCAAATCAAACGGGGCCAACCACACACGCTTTAGTGAGGGCAGGCGGCTGTGGCTGGCAAGGTGCACGAACACATGCTCCATGTCCAGCGTGAGTGCCGCATCTGCCGTCAGGTGGCTGATGTCGGTGTAAAGACGCGCGGTTTTGGGGTTGTAATTACCGGTGGACAAATGCCCGTAGCGCTTGAGCTGTTTCCCCTCGCGCCGGGTGATCAACATCATCTTGGCGTGGGTTTTCAGGCCCACCACGCCGTACAAAACCTGCGCGCCAATCGATTCGAGCATCTCGGCCCAGTTGATGTTGGCCTCCTCGTCAAAGCGAGCTTTCAGTTCCACCACCACGGTGACTTCCTTGCCACGGCGCACGGCCTCGCGCAGCAAATCCATCAGCACTGAATCCGTGCCGGTGCGGTAGATGGTTTGCTTGATCGCCAACACGTCGGGGTCGTTGACGGCATCGCGCAAAAACGCCAGCACGCCGTCAAAACTCTCAAACGGCTGATGAATAAAAATGTCGCCTTGTTTGAGCTGGTCAAAGATGGACTGGCCCGCTGTCAACGCAGTAGGGCGAGCGGCTTTAAAAGGCGGGAAGCACAGCTTGGGGTCATTCACCAGGTCAATCAGCTGCGTCAGGCGCACCAGGTTCACGGGGCCGTGCACGCGGTACAGCGCCAGCTCCGGCAAGTCAAATTCTTTGAGTAATACCGCCGACAAATATTCAGAGCACCCCGCCGACACCTCAATGCGCACCGCTTGACCATAGTGCCGATGTTGCAGGCCGTCGCGCAACGCGGTACGCAGGTCTTGCACATCGTCCTCGTCCACCGCCAGGTCTGAGTGCCGAGTCACCCGAAATTGCGAAAACTGTCCCACCTCGCGACCGACAAACAGCTCGGTCAAATGCGCACGAATCACGCTGGACAGCGACACAAACAAGCGTTTGCTGCCCGCTACCTTCTCGGGCATACGAATCATGCGGGGCAAAACGCGGGGAACTTTAACGATGGCGATGTCGTTGTCGCGCCCGAAGGCATCGTTACCGCCCAGCCGCACAATAAAGTTCAACGATTTGTTGGCCACCTGCGGAAACGGGTGAGACGGGTCCAGCCCCACCGGGATCAACAGCGGACGCACCTCACGCTCAAAGTACTGCTTGGCCCAACGCCGTTGGGCCGGGTTTCGGTCCCCATGGGAAACAATGCGAATGCCGTGTTTCTCAAGCGCGGGCATCAGTGCGTCGTTGTACAAAGCATATTGCCGAGCCACCAGGCTGTGCGCCGTGGCGGCCAAGCGCTCAAACGACTCCGTCGTTGCCGCACCTCCCGTGTCTGCAATGCGGTTGGCAGCCAAGTGCGGTTCGGCCCGCACTTCAAAAAATTCATCCAGATTACTGGAAACAATGCACAGGTATCGAAGGCGCTCCAGCAGTGGCACGTCTTCGCGGTAGGCCCAGTCCAGCACGCGCTCGTTAAAACCCAAAATACTGTGGTCTCGGTCCAGCAGTGTGGCGGTTTTAAAGGAGGTGACGGCGTGGGCAGGTCGTGGGATCATGGGCATACCGTATTGTCCTTATTTTGGTATGACAAAGATATGACAAAACAGTGACCAAATCTTCACAAAACAACCGCTTCACCCACCCTTCAAGCGGCTATCGCGGCAACTCTTTTGACCTCTACCAGCAGCGCGGGTTCAAAGTTCCAGTGCACCAATTCCAGGTGCCCGTCGAAGTGCTCTACCAGAGCCGTGCGGCTCTCAACCCAGTCACCATCATTGCAGTACAAAGTGCCATTGATGTCACGCATTTCGGCCCGGTGAATGTGCCCACACACAACGCCGTGATGACCCCGTCGCTTGGCCTCCTGAGCAACGGCCACTTCAAAATCAGTCACATAGTTCAGCGCAGTTTTAACCTTTTGCTTCAAGTAAGCTGACAACGACCAGTACGGCAAGCCCAACCGGGTACGCAGGTGGTTTAAGTGCCGGTTCACCCGCAACGTGATTTCATACAGGTTGTCACCCAGGTAGGCCAGCCACTTGGCGCACTGAATGACGCCGTCAAAGTAGTCGCCGTGGGTGATCCACAGGCTGCGGCCATCCGCCGTGGTGTGTACCGCATCGTGAATGACTTCAATACCGCCAAACTGGTTGCCCACAAAGGCGCGGGCAAACTCGTCATGGTTACCCGGTACAAAAATCACCCGGCAGCCCTTGCGGGCGCGGCGCAACAACTTTTGCACTACGTCGTTGTGCGACTGCGGCCAGTACCATTTGCGCCGCAATTGCCAGCCGTCAATGATGTCGCCCACCAGGTACAGGTAGTCGCTGGGGTGTGATTTCATGAAGTCGAGTAAGGCCTCTGCTTGACAGCCGGGCGTGCCAAGGTGCAAGTCGGAGATAAAGATGGTGCGATACCGCCTCGCCGAGGGGGTATCGTCGTGGTCGATTGCACCACCGTGGTCTTGCACCGCAGCGTCCAGCAGGGCGCGGGGCATCGAGCTGTTACCCCAAGTCCCCATGGCATCAAAGGCGGCTCTCATCACGCGCCTAGAAAATGCTTTCGATATCGTGCCGGCATATCGCTGATTCGCATCATCATCGGCAAATCGGCAGAGTTGAAATCGGGGTCCCAGGCGGGTGCACCCAGCACCTTGGCACCCAGACGCAAGTAGCCTTTGATCAGCGCGGGAGGCTCTACCTCCAGCGTGCCATCCAACTGGTCAACCGGCAAAGGCAAGCGGGGGCGCACCTGGCATTCAATCGGAGCCAAATGCGTCTGGCTGACTTTGCGCCAAATACTGGCGGCCACATCGCCACTGACCACGCCGTTGTGCAGCATGGGGATGCTGGCGCAACCAATCATGGTGTCCAGGTCATTGCGCACCATGAACTCGGCCAACGCACCCCACAACGCCATGATGACGCCACCGGTACGGTAGTCCGGGTGCACGCAGCTGCGGCCCAGCTCCACCATACGGTCGCGCATGCCGCGCAGGCGCACCAAGTCAAATTCGGTGTCGCTGTAGGTACTGCCCACACGCTTGGCTTGGGCGGGGGTTAACACACGGTACGTGCCCACCACCTCTTGCGTGCCCAGGTCGCGCACCAGCAGGTGTTCGCAGTAGTTATCGAACAGGTCAACATCGTGGCCGGGGGATATCGTGTCAAGCCGGGCACCCATCTCGGTGGCAAATACGTCGAATCGCAAGCGCTGGGCCTGCCGGACTTCATCGCTGTTCTTGGCCCATGAGACAGCAATGCCAGTTTGAGCGGGCTGGCGGGCGAGCACATTGGAGACGGGCAAGACGACCGGGGCCGGGCTGCGAAACAGCCCTTTGGGCCATGCCATCCCGACCAAGGGCGCAGCAAGCGGGAATGTGGGGCTTGGCAGTTCTTTCATTTTTGTTTTCTCCTTCGTTCGATGTTTAAAGAAAGCCCCACAAGTGCGAGGCTGGTATTACTTTCAGTCTGGTCTTGAATGTCAGTTTGCAAGGCTTGGGTGACATCACGATGTCGAAGAAAAGACAGTTTCATGACTCGAATGGCAGGCGAAGGACAAGCTTCATGGAGTGCGTCCTGACGAAGGGACAAACTCGTGAAGGGATGGAAATTTCGCAAAGCTTAGGTAAGCCCGGTGACGGCCTTATGACATTTCTTTCAACCTGCTTTCAGCTTCAATTTGAACCATTGCATTTTTCATTTCTATATTTCAACTATCATTGAATTATGAAAATGAATTCAAATCTGACTGATGTTGCAATCAGCGAACCCCAAGCCATCAAAGCCCTGGCCGCGCTGGCCCAAGCACAACGCCTGCGCACCTTTAGGGCGCTGGTAGTGGCCGGGCCAGAGGGCTTGACGCCGGGGGCCATTGCCGAGCAACTGGGGGCATCCAACAGCGCGTTGTCGTTTCACCTCAAAGAACTCACCCACTCCGGTTTGATCAGTTGCGAGCCGCGTGGCCGCAACCTGATTTACCGGGCTGACTTTGCCCAAATGAATGCACTGCTGGGTTACTTGACCGAGCACTGCTGCCAAGGTGAAGCGTGTGTGGTTTCTATCGATGCGTCCAGCTGCACCACCTGCCCATGAACTTGCCGACACACTCGTCCAACCCCATGGCAACCACCATGGCCGATGCGTTAAACCATGGGTGCATGTGCCAAACGCTGAACGCTGCCCGCTTGCAGCAAGAGCTGGAGCGTGACCCCAGTCTGACAGGCCTGGCCGACGGGATCGCCCAAGCCCAGCCGCACCTTTTTTCAAACAGCGTAGTGTTTTTGTCCAGCACCACAGCGCAAGCCGTCGCCCAGGCGGTGTGTGCAATTGAGCGCGTGATGGCCCTGCCCACCTATCAAACAGCGGCCCTCAAAGACGCGCCCGCCATTGCGCAAACGGCGTTCGGCCCGCAAGGCGCTTTCATGGGTTACGACTTTCATGTGAATGCCAGTAACCCGCAGTTCACCGGCCCGCAATTGATTGAGGTCAACACCAACGCAGGCGGTGCCTTCTTAAATGCCGCACTGGCCCGCGCCCACCGCGCCTGCTGCGAAGCGATGGCGTTTGTGATGGCCCCCAATGCGCAACTTGAGGGCCTGGAGCAGACGTTTTTTGAGATGTTTCAGAACGAATGGTGCTTACAAGGCAGTGAATGGGACCTTCCGCGCGGCGACCGACCTTTGCGCACGGTCGCCATTGTGGATGACGCACCGCAAGATCAATTTCTGGCCCCCGAATTTGCGCTATGCCGTCAGATGTTTGCCCAGCGTGGCGTGTTTGCGGTGATTGCCGACCCGAAGGAATTGAGCTGGCGCGATGGAGTTTTGTGGCATCACAGCACCCCCATCGACCTGGTCTACAACCGCCTCACCGATTTCGACTTGTCCGCCCCCGCGCATCAGGCCTTGCACGATGCCTATTTGGCAGGCGGTACGGTCATCACCCCTCACCCTCGCGCCCACGCAATGCGCGCCAACAAGCGGCATTTGGTCACTCTGTCTGACGATGTCCTATTGGCCGAATGGGGTGTTTCTGAGGCCGACCGCCACACCTTGCACGCCGCCGTGCCTGCCACCCAATTGGTGACACGCAGCAACGCCGATGCTCTTTGGGCACAACGCCGCCAGCTTTTTTTCAAACCCCTGGCGGGCTACGCGGGCAAGGCCGCTTACCGGGGCGAAAAACTCACCAAACGCGTGTGGGACGAGATTCTGGCGGGCGACTTTATCGCGCAACACCTGGTGCCGCCGGGGCAGCGCCTGGTCAAAGTGGGAGGCGTGGCCACACACCTTAAATTTGACGTGCGCGCCTACACCTACCTGGGCCACATCCAGCTGATGGTGGCGCGCACCTACCAGGGGCAGACGACCAACTTCCGCACGCCGGGCGGCGGCTTCTCACCCGTGCTGGTGGTGCCGAGCCTTGAGTTGACCGCCGCGCAGCAAGCCGTGCAGCCGCAAGTGATCAACCCCTGTACATCCTGCTGACATCTTCACCCGCCATAGTCATTTCGATATGCCTCGCCCTCTCTCCCGCTGTTCCCTTTCTTAATTTTTTTCAACTTTTTTTCAACTTTTTTCAAGTCTTTCATCATGACCACACCAGCTACCAATCCCGCCGCGCTTCTACCCATCAACGTGCTCTTTTTGTGCACCCACAACTCTGCCCGCAGCATCCTGGCCGAGGCCACGCTCAACCACATTGGGCGCGGCCGCTTCAAAGGCTACTCCGCTGG
>JANOLC010000617.1:0-5058 GCA_031419575.1 Burkholderiales bacterium
GTTGGACTTGTCAAACACCCGGTCGGCACCCAAGTCTTTGCACTTGATGCGCATATCAGCTGTGGCGTAGTTACTCAGCACAACCAGCTTGCGCTGCGCAGTGCCTGTGCCACGTTGCAAGCCCAGCGCGTCGATTGACGCCGGATGGGTTTGCTGCGCTTTAGCGGCCACCTGCGCAGCCCGTAGCACGCCCAGGCCTGAGCCTGCCTTCAAAAATATATCGACGATCACTAGATCAGCCATGTTTTCGCTTTGCGACAGCCACTGGGTGGCCTGTGGCTCATCCTCAGCTGTGCCCACCACCACCACGGACGCCAACTCTTCCAGCGTGGCGATCAGACTCTGGCGAATCACGGGGCTGTCTTCAACGATAAAGGTTTTGAGCATGTGCATGACCGGAGTAGCGCGGCTTACCGGATGGCAGGCCAATTGCTTCAGTGAGTGTGCCTTGAAACCACCCTATCCGCCAGCGGCAGCAGGCGCATTTTTCTGTAGGCGATGTCCTACACAAAAGTGCTTTGTAGGACATCTACTACTGGGATTGGCGATGCTGTCTGCTTCGGGTAAGGGGATTGAATCGTGATACTGAACTACCCCGGACAAACCGGGTCAACGGTAAGTCAGTAACCTGCATCAACTCTTAAAGGCCTCACCATGAACACGATCACACATTCAAACTCACGCTTTGCTTCGCCACTGGCCATCATCACCGTGGCGATGGCCCTCTTTGTATTGGGTGGCTGCGCGGGCATGACTGCGCGGGAAAAAGGCATTGCAACGGGTGCCGTGATAGGCGGTGTTGCCGGCAATGTGCTGTGCGGCGGCCTGGCTTGCACAGCAGCGGGTGCGGCAGTCGGTGGCGTCATCGGCAACGAAGTCACCAAACATAAATAAGTGGACCGCGGTTGGGCTACAGTCATGTCACCATGTACTTGCCGCCCCACTTCCACTCTGAAGACTTTGCAATTGCCCGTGACCTCATCACAGCGCACCCCTTTGCCAGCCTGATCAGCACTGACGACACGCAATTGCCCTTTGTTACCCACTTGCCACTGCATTTGGTGTCTGGGCAAGCCGGTGACATTGCGGGTGATCCCGTGCTGCTGGGGCACGTGGCCAAGCCCAACCTGCATTGGCGCTACCTGCAAACCCGTCCCACCGCAGTTGTTACATTCATGGGGCCGCACGCCTACATGTCGCCCCGCGTATACCCGGACTTAGTGCGCGTCCCCACCTGGAATTACTTGGCCGTGCATTGCACGGTAGAAGCCCGGCTGATAGAAGACGCGCAGGCTAAAGACGCGCTACTCAAAAAACTGATTGGCGACCACGACCCCGCCTACGCCCCCCAATGGCGCGGACTGGAACACGACTATCAAGTCAAAATGCTCTCCGGTATCGTGGCGTTTGAGCTGCGCATCACCACGCTTCAATGCAAGCTCAAGCTCAACCAACATCGCCCGGAATCCCATGCCGCCATGTTGGCCACCTATGCAGCGGGGAACGACAACGAGCGTGCGCTGGCCAATTGGATGCGCCGCCTCCAACACATAACGCCTTCAGCTTGAAGTTAATGATAAAAGTGCGGTAAGTCCTCGTCAGTATTCATTAGTTTGCTATTAAAATAGTAGTCTATATGACGGATGCCGAGCTAATGCAACAAGCCCTGCAACAGGCACAACAGGCCTTGAACGAGGGTGAGGTCCCTGTTGGTGCTGTTGTTGTGCACCACGGCCAGGTCATCGCTACCGGGCGCAACGCCCCCATTGACCAGCACGACCCGACTGCCCACGCTGAGATCACCGCGCTGCGCGCTGCAGCCCAAACGCTGGGCAACTACCGACTGGACGACTGCGAGTTATTTGTCACGCTGGAACCCTGTGCGATGTGCACGGGGGCCATGTTGCACGCCCGGCTCAAGCGCGTCGTTTTTGGTGCACCAGACCCCAAAACCGGAGCAGGGGGGTCGGTGGTAAATTTGTTTAACCTGCCACAGCTCAACCATCAAACGCAACTACAGGGTGGCATGCTGGCTGATGAGTGCGCCGCGCTGCTGCAAGATTTTTTCAAAGTCCGTCGCGACCAAATCAAAGAGCGCTCAAAAATGAACCACCCCTTGCGTGACGATGCCCTGCGCACTCCGGATGCGTGTTTTAACAACCTGCCTGGCTACCCGTGGCTTGCGCACTACCTGAGTGATTTACCGACTTTGGCCGGGCTGCGACTGCACTACCTGGATGAGGGGCGGAGGAAAGGATCATCCAATGCCGCCGATGCTGCCACCACTGAGGCCATCACCTATCTATGCTTGCACGGCAACCCGGCCTGGAGTTACTTGTACCGCAAGATGATTCCTGTATTCTTGGCCGCTGGCGCTCGCGTGGTAGCCCCCGACCTGGTGGGTTTCGGTAAAAGCGACAAGCCCAAAAAAGAAAATGCCCACAGTTTCACCTGGCACCGCCAAGTTTTGCTGGAATTTGTGGAGCGGCTGGACCTGCGCAACGTGGTACTGGTGGTGCAAGACTGGGGTGGCCTATTGGGTTTGACTCTACCCATGGCCGCACCGCACCGATTCAAAGGGCTGGTGGTGATGAACACCACTTTGGCCACGGGCGATGTGCCGCTGTCTGCCGGGTTTGTGGCCTGGCGCGAGATGTGCGCCAAAAACCCGGCGTTTGACGTTGCCCGCCTGTTCGCGCGCGGTAACTCCCACCTAAGCGCACCCGAGTGCGCCGCCTACATGGCCCCTTTTCCCGATGCGGGCCACCGTGCAGCAACACGCGCTTTTCCGGCCTTGGTACCCGAATTTGCGGACTCTGATGGGGCAGAGATTTCCCGCGAGGCCCGTCGTTTTTGGACGGAGCGCTGGACTGGCCAAACCCTGATGGCGATTGGTGAGCAAGATCCAGTGCTGGGCACTGCCGTCATGCAAGCGTTGCGGCAGTCCATCCGCAACTGCCCTAAACCCATGCAACTGCCCCACGGCGGGCACTTTGTGCAAGAACACGGCGAATCCATTGCCCAAGCGGCGGTAGCCATTCATTGGTAGGCCAAGCACCCCTTGCGCAGGCTCGATAATTCCATCAGTCATGAAAAAACACATCTATATCTACTCCCCGTCCGGTGCTGTGCGTGACAAAGCGGCCTTCAAACGCGGTATTGCCCGCCTCAAAACCCTGGGCCATGAGGTCGAAGTGGATGTGGACGCCCTGGCCAGCCATCAGCGCTTTGCAGGTGACGACACCACCCGGCTGGCCGCCATTCATCGGGCAGCGGCCAGTGGTGCCGACGTGGCACTGACCACGCGCGGCGGCTACGGATTGACCCGCATTCTGAGTGGCATTCATTACAAGGCTGTAGCCAAATCCATCGACCGGGGAACTCTGTTTGTGGGCCTGAGCGACTTCAGCGCGTTCTCACTGGCGGTGCTGGCCAAAACCGGACACGTGACCTGGGCTGGGCCCGCTTTGGGCGAGGGCTTTGGCGTCGGAGGGGCTGAGAGCCTGGAGCCCGACGACATCATGGAAGACTGCTTTAACGACCTGATCACCGGCCAGGGGGAAGGCGCGGGTTGGCGGCAGACCAAAGAAGACCGCAAAGTAGCTACCGTTGTGGTGGGTGAAAATGCTCCTACTTCAGGAGCAAACTATTCAGAGGTGACGGGGACTAAGCACCTAAAAGATGACTATTTATTGAAAAATACCGTACTTTGGGGCGGTAATTTATCGGTATTGTGCTCGTTGGTGGGCACGCCCTATTTGCCTCTGGTCAAGCGCGGTATTTTGTTTCTGGAAGACGTGGCCGAGCACCCGTACCGCATTGAACGCATGCTCAGCCAACTGTTGCACTGCGGCATTTTGGCGCATCAAAAGGCCATCGTCCTGGGTCAATTCACCGACTACAAACTAGTGCCGCACGACAAAGGCTACAAACTGCAAACCGTAGTCAACTGGTTGCGCAATCAGCTCAAAATCCCGGTGTTGACCAACCTGCCGTTTGGCCACGTGCAGACCAAAGTGCTGCTGCCCGTCGGGGCCACTGTTGATTTGGCTGTGCAGGGCAGGGACGCTCTCCTGATTTGGGGCCATCAGAAGCGATAGCAGTGTCCAACCGACACAGTGGCAATGCCCTAAACTCAAAGCTTATTGATCCCAAGTTCAGCCTGATTTAACACGGAAGACACATACGCATGGGTGTTCAGACCACGGTTCAGACCACGGTTGTATTTGCCGATCTGCTGGGCAGCACCGGCTTGTTTGAATCAACCGGCAATGCCAAGGCAACTCGCGCGGTCACTCAACTCACGCAATGGATTGGCGAAGTCTGCGTGGCGCACGGCGGGCGCGTTGTCAAAACCCTGGGGGATGGCGTTTTCGCGGTGTTTTTGTCGGGTAGTCACGCCATTGACGCCGTGGTTGAGCTGCAACGCGGCCATCAACGGCGCTTGGTTGGCTTGCAAGTCGGCGTCAGTTTGCCAATTCGTGTCGGCGTGGCCAGCGGCGAGGTTGAAATCGTTTCGGGTGACTGCTACGGTGATGCCGTCAATGTGGCGGCCCGCTTGAGCGACTTGTCCGGTGGTAACCAAATCTGGGCCAGCAGTGATGTCATCAACGGCATTGACGAAGCCGACGGCGTGCGGTTTCGTCCGTTAGGGCCTATCAGCATACGCGGCCGGGCGGAGCCTTGTACGGTCTACCAGGTGGAATGGCGGGTGGACGAGCACACCGATTTCCTTACTATGCAGGGCGCGTTTGACCCAACCTTGCTGGGGTCGAATTTTGATGTGTTGGGTGGTGAAATCGAGCTGTCGTGGCTGGATCTCAAAAAATCCTTCAAATCGTTCGAGTTGCCCATTCATATCGGCCGGGTCAGCAGTGTTGAGTTTGTCATTAACGACCCCAGAGTCTCCCGTGAGCACGCCCGCATCGACTGGCGCAACGGCAGCGTCATGCTGGTGGATGTCAGCACCTATGGTTGCTGGGTTAGGTTCTCAGGTGGCGGCTCAGACCTGCTGCTGCGCCGCGAAGAGTGCGTGCTTCACGGCAAAGGCGAAATCGC
>JANOLC010000618.1:0-2080 GCA_031419575.1 Burkholderiales bacterium
GGTTCGTTTCCGTTCGCCCTGAGCCTGTCGGAGGGCCCTTCGACAGGCTCAGGGCGAACGGAATCCAAACCGCTCAACACAAAACATCATGCGCAACACGCTGAACGACATCGCCCTGCCCGTGTTCGCTATCACGGCGGCGCTGTTGGTGTTCGGCTTGCTGGTGGCGTTCGCGGGGGTCAGCCCGGTGGAGGTCTGGCTGCTGCTGTTCAAGGGGGCGTTTGGCGACTGGTTCTCGTGGCAGAACACCTTGCAGCGCGCCGCACCGCTGATGCTCACCGCCCTTTGTGTGGCCATTCCGGCACGCGCCGGGCTGGTCATCATTGGGGGTGAAGGCGCACTCGTACTGGGTGGCCTGGCCTGTGCGGCGCTGCCTTATGCCATGCCCTTGCCCAACAACCTGGCGGGCACCGTCATCGTTTGCGTGGCGGGCGCGATAGCGGGGGGTCTGTGGGTGGCTCTGGCGGGCTGGCTGAGGCAGTACCGGGGGATTAACGAGACCATCAGCAGCCTGCTGTTGGCCTACATCGCCATTGGGCTGTTCAAACACTTCGTGGAAGGTGCTTTGCGTGACCCGTCCAGCCTGAACAAACCCTCGACTTACTCGTTGTCAGAAGGCATGCGCATTGGCGGTATTGGCGGCTCGGACGTGCACTGGGGCTTTGTGCTGGGTGTGGTGGCTTGTGCTGTATTGGGTCTGTGGATGCGCTGGACGGCCTCGGGCTTTTCGGTGCGGGTGGTGGGAGGCAATCCGCGCACTGCGCAGCTGGTCGGTTTACCTGCGTCCAAACTGATTCTGCTGGCCTGCGCGCTGGGTGGGGCCTGTGCCGGTCTGGCCGGTGCGGTGGAGGTGGCGGCAGTGCACACCAGCGCCAACGCCTCGCTGATTGCGGCTTACGGGTATGCGGGCATTCTGGTGTCGTTCATCGCCCGCCATCACCCGATTGCCATCATTCCGGTGGCCATCCTGTTTGGTGGATTTGGGGCGGCTGGCAGCCTGTTGCAGCGGCGCCTGGGCCTGCCGGATGCGTCGGTGCTGGTGTTGCAAGGCATTGCCTTTGTGCTGATTCTGGCCAGCGAGGCGCTGCGGGACGTGGACTGGAAAGCCCAGTTCGCCAAGCTGGGCCGCGCGGCTGGCCCCCATACCGCCCAAATCGCCATGGGAGACAAAGTTTCATGACAGCCGACCAGTGGATTGCGTTGTTCGCAGGCATCGTCGGTGGCGCGCTGCGGGTGGGCGTGCCTTTCCTGTTCGTGAGCTTGGGTGAATGCTTGACTGAGAAATCTGGTCGCATCAATCTGGGGCTGGAAGGCGTTTTGGTGCTGTCTGCCATGTCAGCCTTTGGCGGTGCGTATTTGACGGGCTCACCCTGGCTGGGCGTTTTGGCGGGTGCGGTGGCGGGCGGTTTGCTGGCGGCCTTGCATGGCATGTTGTGTTCCTTGCCACGTGTGAACGACGTGGCCACGGGCATTGCCCTGATGTTGCTGGGTACTGGCCTGGCGTTCTACTTTGGCAAACCGCTCATCCAGCCACAGGCACCGCAAATTCCCGCCATTGAGTTGGGCCTGTGGAGCGACTCGTCGGCTGTGCGCGCAGCATTGCAGGTGAACGCCTTGCTGCCCGTGGGCTTGCTGCTCGGCGTCTTCCTGTGGTGGGGCTTCAAACGCACGCGTTACGGCCTGCTGGTGCGTATGGCCGGTGACTCGGCCAACGCGGCGCGCGCATTGGGTTACTCGGTGGGGGGTATCCGCCTGCTGGCCACCACAGCGGGCGGCATGATCGCCGGACTGGGCGGCGCATCCCTCACCTTGTTTTACCCCGGCAGCTGGAATGAAGGCATTTCCAGTGGCCAAGGCCTGATTGCCGTGGCGCTGGTGATTTTTGCGCGCTGGAGTCCTCTGCGCTGTATTGGGGCTGCGGCGCTCTTTGGTGGTGCCGGAGCCATTGGCCCGGCTCTTCAATCAGTGGGCATCAGCTGGGGCTACCACCTGTTCAACACCGTGCCCTATGTGCTCACGCTGCTGATTCTGGTGTTGACCTGCAAACCCGGCAGCGTGGCACAGGGCAGTCCGGGCGAGT
>JANOLC010000619.1:0-2976 GCA_031419575.1 Burkholderiales bacterium
CCCGCGCCGGTGACTATTTGCGTCTTGGCTGCAGGGATGCCGGCGTTCAGCAGCGTTTGCAACGCCAGGTGTTCGCACACCAGCAAGTCACGCGTACGCTGGTCGGTGGGGGCATCGCCTGCTGGCGAAAACTTCACCAGCACAGGGCGCCCCGCAGTGACCGTGCAGAACTTGGGCTGCTCGCCCCCGGCAGACGAGCCCGACAGGGTGCCGTGCATGGCAGCCTCGGCCAGCGCGGGGTAGTCTTCTGTTGATGCAGCCCGGCTGGCGCGCTGGTGCAGCGTGTGAAAGCGCTCAAAGGCGGGCTCACCCACGACGAGGTTGCCGGGCAGGTCGTCGCCGCACAGCGCCATGGCGCGCAGCACATCGTCATCGCTCCAGTAGCGCGGGTCGTTGCCCAGTTGGAGCTCGGGGTGGTTGTGCGCAAAGGTGCGGCCCATGAAACCCTGGGGCCGCATGTCGTCCAAAAACCATGGGAGGCCGTCAAAACGCTTGCTCAAGCCGTCTTCTTCGTCCACCCACACGGCACCCGAGGCCAGTGGCACGATGCGCGCAAAGGGGCTGGGCCGCCCTTGCGCGTCGATGCGCACGACGGGAATACTGCGCCCCACATCACGCACCGTGCGGGGCAACACGTAGCATTGCTTGCGTGCCGCACCCACTTTTTGCACCTCGCCGGACTGGATCAGCGGTGCCAACGCCCGCGACACCGTGGGTTGGCTCACGCCCAATTGCGCCTGTAGCTCGACGCTGGTGAGCGCACCGCCTTGGCGACGCAGGGTTTGGCGTATGGTTTGGCTGAGGTCAGTGGGGCGAGGCATGAATGATTATATGAATAGATTTAATTTGATTAAAGTTGTTTAGTTTCAATAGTTTAAATAAAATTAAGAATAGATTAACTTAAACGCGTACCATTCTCCCATTTCAAATCTGCCTACTTCTCTCTCTCAAAACTCCATGAAATCTGCGCCCAAGGATCTGTTTGACGAAGCGTATTACCAGCGCTTCTATTTCGACAAAAAAACCAGCGTGGCCGACCCAGGCCATGTCGAACGCCTCGGGGCCTTTGTGTGCAGCTACCTGCAGTTTTTACGCGTGCCGGTGCGCCGCGTACTGGACGTGGGCTGCGGCATTGGACTGTGGCGTGACCTGGTGGCCCGGCATTACCCGCATGCGCGTTTTAAGGGCGTGGAATACAGCGAATATCTGTGTGCTCGCTACGGCTGGGAGCGCGGCTCGGTGCTGGATTACAAGGCCAAAGCACCGTTTGACCTGGTCATTTGCCAGGGCGTGTTGCCCTACCTCAGTGCCGACGACGCCAAACTCGCCATGCACAATCTGGCGCGGCTGTGCAAGGGCGCGCTGTACGTTGAAGCCATCGCCAAAGAAGATTGGGACAAAGACTTTGTGGACGAGACACTGACTGACCCCCGCCTGTTCCAACACCCGGCACAGCTGTACCGCCGCGGTCTGGCCGAGGGCTTCATCGAGATGGGTGGTGGCCTGTGGCTAAGCCGTGAGGCTGAGTTGCCGGTGTTTGCGCTGGAACATTTGGACAGTCTTTGACAAGCGGCCTCGAAGCTCCTTTGACAGATCTCAATGAGCCGTATTTTTGAAAATACGAATCAATTTTTGAGCCGTATTGTTTAAAATACGCCTCATGCCCACTCAAACCGCATCCAACCAGCCCTGCTACATCTGGCAACTGCCCGCATGGCCCACGCTGGGATTTGACGCGGCGGCTATTGCGCCAGACCTGGATGCAGCACGGTTAGCGCAGGGCAAGGTGCTGGGATTGCTGGATGCGATTGGCCTGGGCCAGGCGCAAGAGATGGGGCGCGAGTTGTGGGTGCAAGAGGCCATGGCCACGGCGGCCATTGAAGGGGACACGCTCAACCTGGAGTCGGTACGGTCGTCGGTGGCGCACAGGCTGGGTTTGGCGGATGCGCCCAGCCATGACCGACACGTCGATGGGCTGGTGCTGGTCATGCAAGACGCTGTTGAGAACGACCAAACCGCGCTGGACTTAGACCGTTTGTGTCGTTGGCAGTCGGCCCTGTTTCCGGGGGGGACTTCGGGCGGCACCTTCGGTTTGCGCCGCATTACTGTGGGTCGTTTACGTGATCACGCAGATGCGATGCAAATTGTCAGCGGTGCCCTGGGACGTGAGGTGGTGCATTACACCGCGCCGCCGTCCAGCCGGGTGGCAGGCGAGATGGAAAAATTTCTGGCTTGGTTTGAAGCCACCCGGCCCTGCGTGGGGGTAGCGCCCAACCTGCACGGCATTGTCCGCGCGGCCATTGCGCACCTGTGGTTTGAGTCTATTCACCCGTTTGAAGACGGCAATGGCCGCCTGGGGCGAGCCGTGGTTGACATGGCTTTGACGCAAGACCTGCATGCCCAAGCACTGAACCCACCCGTCGCACAAGTGCGCGTGTTTGGCATGGCGCGCCAAATGCTCAAGACGCGGGCGGCGTACTACGATGGACTGAATGGGGCCCAACGCCGCACGTCTCCCAGTCCAACCACACGGATCGACAGCAGCATCGACATCACGCCGTGGGTGCAATGGTTTGTGCAGGCCTTTGCGCAAGGATGCATCACATCCCAAGCGGTGGCGCGCCAGGCCGTCGATAAAGCGGCCTTCCGGCTTCAAGCCGCACAGGCCAACCTGAATACCCGGCAGCACAAGGTGCTGGGCCGTTTGCTGGAGGCGGGCAACACCGAGCTGGGCGGTGGTTTTTTGGGTGGGATGAGCACCGACAAATACGCCAAGATCACCGGTGCGTCCAAGGCCACCGCCACCCGTGATTTGACAGACTTGCTGTCCAAAGGGCTGCTGCGTGTGGAAGGCATGGGCAAGGCCACGCGGTACGCTGTCAATGTGCCGGGCTGGAGTCAGCCCACCACCGCCCCGTGACGCACGCCCCACCCTGCGTGTTACCCCACGCCGTTTCACGCCTGCGCGCCGCACGC
>JANOLC010000620.1:0-3463 GCA_031419575.1 Burkholderiales bacterium
CATAGCGCTCCTTGAATATCTGGGCGTCCTGAAGCGTGCTCATGGTGATCAACCGGTTTTCCGGGTGAGAAGTTTGCGAAACTCCAAGCAAGTCATGGGCTCCATGAAGTCGGCTTTGAAGCCGGTCATTTTTTTCATCCAGTGTGCTTTGAATAGGCTGGAGAAATCAAATTTTTGTGCTATCAAGTTGCCTGCAAAATTCAACATGGTGTTTTTGTTGACTTGGCCCCAGTCATCCACAAGCATTACCGGTAATTTGTCAAAAAGTGGGGTTAAGGGGTTGCGCTTCAGGATAGGAATGCAGCCCAAAAAAATAGCTTCCCATGTTCTGTGGCAGTCCATACCGGCACCTTCCGGACTGATAACGAACATGCATTCCGCTTGCCGAAGCCATGTGCTGTTTCTTGGGACCGCATGTCCTTCAAAAAAGCAGGCAGATTTATCGATCTGATCCAAGCAAGCCTGACGATCACCCCGTCCAATTGCGAAATGCCAGTTGCAATAGGCTGCCAGGTAGCGCTGACCGAATTCGGGTGAGCTAGCCAGATTGTTGAGCAGGGCATTCTCTTGCGCTAGAGGAGAAACTGCAGTAATTCCCCACAGACCTGGATGCTCCCACATGGTGTGGTAGTCCAGCCCGATGGGCAGCGCCTGAATCTTGGGATGCGAAGCGGCTAGATTCTGGGCATACCACTGAATCAGCAAATTGCTGTTCAAGATTTTCTGGATGCTCAAGTTGTCTAACAATAATTGATTGATGGCTACATCACTGTCACCACTGACCAGTGCAAAGGGCTCCCGCACATGCGGCAGGAAGTTGTCTGAAAAATTGATTAGCGCATCAGTGCACACATAGATTGTTTGCCCTGGTCGCTGGTTGGCAAGTAGATCACTGTCAATTTCGGGGCGGCTGGACACCGGCTTTTTGTTATGGGCATCGCAAGATTTCAAGATGCCCCTGCTGGACAGGAATGAGGTTAGCTGTTCCATGTAAATCCCAGGCGCTCAGGCCAGCTTTGCAAAGTAGGCAATGGTTTTTTCCAATCCTTCACTGAGAGGGACAACGGGGTCCCAGTTCAGCATTTGCCGGGCGAGGGTCAAGTCGGGCCGCCGTTGGCGAGGATCATCTGCAGGTAGTGGCAAGTGAACAATCTGCGACTGACTGCCTGTGAGTTGTAGCACCTCTTCGGCAAGCTCCCGCATGGTGAACTCACCCGGGTTGCCAATGTTGACCGGGCCCGTAAATTCATCGGCGGTGTCCATCATGCGCATCATTGCCTCAATCAGGTCGTCGACAAAGCAAAAGCTGCGGCTTTGCTGCCCGTCGCCATACAGTGTGATGTCTTCCCCGCGCAGTGCCTGCATGATGAAGTTACTCACTACCCGGCCATCATCTGGGTGCATCCTCGGCCCGTAAGTGTTAAATATGCGAACAACCTTGATGCGCAGCTGGTGCTGGCGGTGATAGTCAAAAAATAAGGTTTCAGCGCATCGCTTACCTTCGTCATAGCAACTGCGAATCCCGATGGGGTTGACCCGCCCCCAGTAGCTCTCTTGCTGAGGGTGCACCTCTGGGTCACCATAAACCTCCGACGTTGATGCCTGCAGGATCTTGGCTTTGCAGCGTTTGGCAAGCCCCAGCATATTGATGGCGCCATGAACACTCGTCTTGGTGGTTTGAACCGGGTCATGCTGGTAATGCACCGGGCTGGCAGGGCAGGCCAGGTTGTAAATTTCATCAACTTCCACATACAGTGGGAATGTGACATCGTGGCGCATTAATTCGAAATTTTCTCGACCCAGTAGGTGAGCGACATTTCGTTTGCTACCGGTGAAAAAGTTGTCAACGCACAGCACGTCGTCTCCCCGCTCAACCAGGCGATCACATAAATGGCTACCCAAGAAGCCAGCGCCTCCAGTAACTAGTACCCGTCGTTTCCACTTTTCGCGCATTCATTTCCCCTCAGCGGTGATTGCCTTTACCGATGGTCTGGCTTCACCGAAATTGGCAAAAACCTTAAAGATTATGAAACTAAGGAAATTGCCTTAAGACGAGTCAAAGGGTCGAAATAGCGCCTAAATCTATCGGACTCCGTTTTGCCCTCTGGATATCAAACCCACCCCATCCACCCCAACATGCCGCCGGCGCCCAGCAGCCACAACAAGTGAATTCTGGTGCGCCAAACCAACAGGGCCGCCACGGCAGTTACCAGCCACAAATGCCAGTGCTCCAATGAGCTGCCGTGGCTGGTCGCTAATATCCAGCCAGTGGCAATCAGCAGGGCAATCACGA
The DNA here is from genome assembly GCA_031419575.1 of Burkholderiales bacterium. Lineage (GTDB taxonomy): Bacteria > Pseudomonadota > Gammaproteobacteria > Burkholderiales > Burkholderiaceae_C > JANYCG01. Next base: position 2,294 of record JANOLC010000620.1, read on the forward strand.
TCGGTGACATGCCTTGCTTGAAGGCACGCACTGCGCGCAGTTCGCGGTTTTGGTGACCCCATCGTGCGGCCAGAAAGGTGAGGGTGCTGCTCGGCAGCACGGTGCCGGTCATGGTGACTGCAACGCCCAGCAGCGCGTAGCCGTAGCCACCGGCGTTCATCCCCACGTTCCAGCCCATCAAGGCAACAAACAAAACATTGGGGCCAGGTGCCGCTTGGGCGATGGCGATGCTGGACGTGAACTGCGCGTCGGTCAGCCACAGCTTGTCCCCCACCAGATAGCGGTGCATGTCGGGTGCCGTTGTAATCGCACCGCCGACCGCGAGCAATGACAAAGAAGCGAAGTGAGTGAACAGTGCCAGCCAGTCGTTGGGGGTCAGGTGCAAATTCATGACTTGCCCGCTCCCAAGCGGTGATGTGCCCAGCCGCAGGCCGAGCAGCCAACGACCAAAAGCACCCAAGCCAACGGGATTTTTAGCAATGCAATCGCTATGAATGTGATAGCGAACAACCCAATATTGACGGGGACTCCCATCACATTTTCCTTTAAAGCTGGGATTAATTTCAATCCAGTGGCCGTAATCAACCCCGCCGCTACTGCGCCCAGGCCTTTCAAGGCACCTTGTGCTTGGGGCATGTCCGCGATGCCTGAGAACAGCGCTGCCAGTGTCAGCACCAACAGCATGGGGACGGTCAAAACCCCCGCCAAGGCAAACAGTGCGCCACGCAAACCAAAGTAGCGGTCACCAATCATCAGGCACAGGTTGACTACGTTGGGCCCAGGCAAGATTTGCGCGACTGCCCAGTCCTCCACAAACTCTTCCCGCGTGAGCCAGCCTTTTTTGTCCACCAGTTCGCGCTGCACAACAGCCAGAACACCGCCAAAGCCCTGGAGGGCTAACCAGGTGAAAGACCAGAACAAATCTGCGGGTGATTGCGGCTGAGGTCGGGGCGCAGGATTTGGGAGTGGAAAGGGTGCGGTGGCAAGCATGAATTTATTATCACAGCACAAGCTCCCAGGTCTCACCGACTGGGTTTTGGCCGAAACCCTCGTAAGGTACGCTTTTGATGAGCTTGAACCCACGCTTGGCGTAAATGGCGCGGGCTGTATCCAGACAGTTGTTCGTCCAGAGCCGCATTTTTTTGTAGCCCTTGGCTCGCGCAAAGGTGA
>JANOLC010000621.1:0-4189 GCA_031419575.1 Burkholderiales bacterium
TACCAGTCGTTCTTTTCTTAGCTTACATTACAGCCCCGGGTTTAAGCTACTGCGGCGGCATTGAGAAGGCTGGCTTGGGTGGCGCCGTCCAGCGCGTCAAACGATTTTTTGTTCACGATAACGGCGTTTTTGGGCAACCAGGCCTGGGTGTCGTAAAAGTATTTCAAGCTCTCGTAAGTCTTGCTGTCGTAACCGGTGGAGCCAGAGCTCATGTAGCTTTCAACCACGCCTGTTGCCAAAGCCTGGCTAAGCTCGGCCGCCTGAATGGTGACGGGCTGCGCGCCAATCAACTCTGCAATTTTGGCGGTGGCCGGGCTGTAGGCGCGCCACTTGATGCCACGCAAATCAGCCACTGAAGCGATTTCTTTCTTGGTGTAGATGCCCTGGGGTGGCCAGGCCACGGCATACAACAGCTTCATGCCCTGGTTGCCCAGCAGTTTGTCGAGGACAGGTTTTTGGGCGTCATACAGGCGTTTGGAGTCGGCATACGACGTGGCCAGAAACGGCAGGCCGTCGGTGCCAAACACCGGGTTTTCATTCTCGAAATTGGCCAGCAAAATTTCACCAACCGGGGCCTGTCCGCCTTGCACAGCGCGTTTGATCTCGTTGGCCTTGAACAGCGATGCGTTGGCGTGCACGGTGATTTTGAGCTTGCCTGCGGTGGCCTTGTCGACATCAGCGGCGAACTGAATCAGGTTTTCACTGTGGAAGTTGGTGGCGGCGTAGGCAGCAGGCAGGTCCCACTTGGTTTGGGCCGATACCACGGCGCTGGCCAGGGCTAAGGTGATGGCGGCTGCGGTAGCGGTCAGTGTGAACAGGCGACGTTGCATAGGAACTCCAGAGGATATGAATGTGAGTGGAAGCATAGATGCAAAAGCCAGGCCAGTTCACCCGTATATTCCCCCAAAGCGTTGGCGAATGCCGCGCTCCTGCATTCACCCCAGGAATCTCCATGACCGCAAGCGACATCGCCCTCCCCATCAACACACCCATTCGTGCCCTACGGCGCTGGCAGTTCTGGATCGACCGGGGCGGCACATTCACCGACGTGGTGGGCAAGCGGCCCAATGCAGACGGCACGTTTTCGCTGGTCACGCACAAGCTCTTGTCTGAAAACCCCGAGCAATACAAGGACGCAGCGGTGGCCGGCATCCGCCATCTGCTGGGCTTGAAGGCGGGCGAACCCGTCACCCCAGAGCTGGTGGAATGCGTGAAGATGGGCACGACAGTGGCTACCAACGCGCTGCTGGAGCGCAAGGGCGAGCCGACGCTGCTGGTCACTACGCGCGGTTTCCGGGATGCGCTGCGCATTGCCTACCAAAACCGCCCGCGTCTGTTTGACCGCAACATCGTGTTGCCCGAGCTGTTGTACAGCGCCGTGGTGGAAGCCCATGAGCGCATGGGCGCGCATGGTGATGTGATTGAACCATTGAATAAATCGCTATTAAAAAAAGAGCTAACTATTCAATACCGACGCGGACTACAGAGCGTTTCTATTGTATTTATGCATGGCTACCGCTATACGGCGCATGAAGAGGCAGCACGGCAAATTGCCGCTGAGGTGGGCTTCACGCAGATCAGCACCTCACACGAAACCAGCCCGATGATGAAGTTCGTAAGTCGTGGCGATACCACCGTGGTGGACGCGTATTTGTCACCCATCCTGCGCCGCTATGTGGCGCAGGTGGCGAATGACATGCCGGGGGTGAGGCTGTTCTTCATGCAGTCCTCCGGTGGATTGACCGATGCCCGGGCGTTCCAGGGCAAGGATGCGATTTTGAGCGGCCCGGCAGGTGGCATTGTGGGCATGGCCCGGACAGCGGAGCTGGCCTATCGTCATGACGTAGCAGAGCTGGCGCATCAACATGACGCGGCGCAAATGAAGGAGCCGGTCAAAGTCATCGGTTTTGACATGGGGGGCACGTCCACCGATGTGTCCCACTACGCGGGCGAGTTCGAGCGCGAGTTCGAGACCCAGGTGGCCGGTGTGCGGATGCGTGCACCGATGATGAGCATTCATACCGTGGCTGCAGGGGGCGGGTCGATTCTGGCGTTTGATGGCGCACGTTTTCGGGTTGGCCCCCAAAGCGCAGGGGCTAACCCGGGCCCGGCCAGCTACCGCCGAGGTGGGCCACTGGCGGTGACCGATGCCAACGTGATGGTTGGCAAGGTGCAGCCGCGCTACTTCCCCAAAGTGTTTGGCCCCCAGGGCAATGAGGCACTGGATGGTGGTGTCGTACAGGAAAAGTTCGCAGCAGTGGCCGCGCAAACTGGCACGTCGCCCGAGGCCTGCGCCGAAGGGTATATCAACATCGCCGTGCAGCAAATGGCCAACGCCATCAAGAAAATTTCAGTCGCACGTGGCTATGACGTCACGCGCTACACACTGCAATGCTTTGGCGGTGCGGGTGGGCAACATGCCTGTCTGGTGGCCGATGCGTTGGGTATGACCCGTGTGTTGGTGCACCCGCTGGCCGGGGTGCTGAGCGCCTATGGCATGGGCTTGGCTGACCAGACCGTGATCAAGGAGCAGGCGGTAGAACTGAAGTTGTCGCAAGAAGCTTTGCCGGAAGTAGCCGCCAAGCTGGATGCCTTGGCGGCAGTGGCTGAAGGTGAGCTGAACCGCCAGCAAGTCAACAGCGGAACCATCACCACCCATCGCCGCGTGCATGTGCGTTATGAGGGCAGCGACTCGGCGTTGATCGTGCCGTTTGGCGGCTCCGCTGACATTGAGATTGCCTTCGAAACCGCCTATCGCCAGCGGTTTGCCTTTTTGATGCAAAGCAAGGGTCTGATTGTTGAAGCCGTGTCGGTCGAAGCCGTCATTGCCGGTGACGCGCCCAACGAGCCGATTCACACGCTTCATCCCCCGCGCGACTTACAGCAAAGCGGTGCCGTGCGCGAGACCGTGCGCATGTACTCCGGTGGGCAGTGGCATGAGGCGCTGCTGGTGGTGCGCGAAGACTTGCAATGCGGTGACATCATCCCCGGCCCGGCCATCATTGCAGAGAAGAATGCCACTACGGTGGTAGAACCGGGTTGGGAGGCAAATTTGACATCATATGACCACCTAGTCCTGGTCAGACGGTCAAAGCGTGCTATTAAATTTGCAGCAGGCACCACGGCAGACCCGGTGCTGCTGGAGGTCTTCAACAACCTGTTCATGAACATTGCCGAGCAGATGGGCCTGCAACTGCAAAACACCGCGCACTCGGTGAACATCAAGGAGCGGTTGGTCTTTAGTTGCGCGCTGTTCAACGCCGAGGGTGAGTTGATTGCCAACGCGCCACACATGCCGGTGCACTTGGGGTCGATGGGCGAGAGTATCAAAACGGTGATTCGCGAGAATGCCGACCGTATGTCGCCCGGCGATGTGTTTGTGCTGAACGACCCCTACCACGGCGGCACGCACCTGCCTGACATTACGGTGATTACGCCGGTGTATCTCCATGACACACCGACGTTCTACGTGGGAAGCCGGGGTCACCACGCCGACGTGGGGGGCATCACACCGGGCTCCATGCCGCCGTTCTCAACCCGCATTGATGAAGAGGGCGTGCAGATCAATAACGTGAAACTCGTCGCCTTGGATGTGTTGCAGGAAGCGGCGATGTTGGCCTTGCTGGGCAGTGGCCCCTACCCCTCACGCAATCCGCAGCAAAACATGGCGGATTTGAAAGCGCAAATTGCCGCCAACGAAAAAGGCGTGCAGGAGTTGCACAAAATGGTCGAACAGTTTGGCCTGGACGTCGTGCAAGCCTACATGCGCCACGTGCAGGACAACGCCGAAGAGTCCGTTCGCCGGGTGATCACGCAACTGAAGGACGGCCAATTCACCTTGCCGCTGGACAACGGCGCGCAGATTCAGGTGGCGATTCGCGTGGATGCCAAAAGCCGTAGCGCCGAGGTTGACTTCACCGGCACATCACCCCAGCAGACCAACAATTTCAACGCACCCACGGCGGTGTGCATGGCGGCGGTTTTGTATGTGTTCAGAACGCTGGTGAACGACGACATTCCTCTTAACGCGGGCTGCCTCAAACCAATCAAGGTCATCATTCCGGCAGGCTCGATGCTCAACCCCAACCCGCCCGCCTCGGTGGTGGCCGGCAATGTGGAGACATCGACCTGCATCACCAACGCCCTGTTTGGTGCGTTGGGTGTGATGGCGGCCAGCCAGTGCACCATG
>JANOLC010000622.1:0-4311 GCA_031419575.1 Burkholderiales bacterium
CGTGAACGTCATTGAATGCTAAGTTTAGACAGGGTTTGAAGTGAGTCATTTCTCCATTTTTTCGCTTGCCCGCAATGCTATGTCGTACCACGAGAACTGGCAAAAGCAGTGGCGCAGCCCCGCACCCAAAGCCAGTTACGACGCGATCATTGTGGGCGGTGGCGGGCATGGTTTGGCAACCGCCTATTACCTTGCCAAAGAACATGGCATGCGCAATATCGCTGTGGTTGAGCGCGGCTGGCTCGGTGGCGGCAACACAGCCCGCAACACCACTATCGTTCGGTCCAACTATTTGTGGGATGACGCTACGCACTTGTATGAAAAGGCCCTGCAGTTGTGGGAGGGCCTGTCGCAAGACCTGAACTACAACACCATGTTCAGCCAGCGCGGCGTGATGAATGTTGGCCACTCGTTACAGGATATGCGCGATATCAACCGACGCGTGAATGCCAACCGTCTCAATGGCGTGGACGGCATGGTACTCACTCCGGCGCAGATCAAGGCAATGGTGCCGATCATGAACACATCAGACTCCCTGCGTTACCCGGTCACGGGAGCGTCTTTTCAGCCCCGTGCCGGTGTGGCACGGCACGACGCCATCGCCTGGGGTTTTGCCCGTGCGGCAGATCGTTTGGGCGTGGACATTTTGCAAAACTGCGAGGTCATCGGTATCCAGCGCGAAGGAGATCACGTGGTGGGTATCGAGACCACCAAAGGCGTGATCAAGAGCAAAAAAATTGGCGTGGTCTCCGCCGGGCACAGCACGGTGATTGCCGACATGGCGGGTATTCGCCTGCCACTGGAAAGTCATCCTTTGCAGGCGCTGGTGTCCGAGCCGCTCAAACCCATTCTGCACACCGTGGTCATGTCCAACGCCATCCACGCCTATGTGAGCCAGTCGGACAAAGGTGACCTGGTGATCGGCGCGGGTATTGACAGCTACGTCGGCTACGGGCAACGCGGCAGTTTTCCGGTGATTGAACACACCCTTCAAGCCATTTGCGAGCTGTTCCCCATCTTCCGGCGGGTTCGCATGAACCGTCAGTGGGGCGGCATTGTCGATGTGGCACCCGATGCGTGCCCCATCATTTCCAAGACACATATCAAAGGCCTGTACTTCAACTGCGGTTGGGGTACCGGTGGCTTCAAGGCCACACCCGGCTCGGGCTGGGTCATGGCACACACCATGGCGCAAGACGAACCCCATGCCCTGAACGCGGCGTTCACGATCAATCGGTTCACCTCGGGCCACCTCATTGACGAACACGGTGCAGCCGGTGTGGCGCATTGATGCGAACCGTAGCTGTTTGAAGCGATCTGAAGAATAGTTATGCTAAAAATTACCTGTCCCTGGTGCGGCCCACGAGCCGAGAGCGAATTCAGTTGCGGTGGCGAGGCCCATATTGCTCGCCCACTGGATACCGATGCCCTGAGCGATGAGCAGTGGGGAGACTACCTTTTTATGCGCAAAAACCCCAAGGGTCTGCATCGTGAGCAGTGGCTGCACTCCCAGGGCTGCCGTCGCTGGTTCAACGCAGAGCGGCACACCGTGAGTTACGTGTTCAGCAAGTTCTATAAGCCGGGTGAGAACCCCGATGTCGCGGCATCGAGCGGCCAGGTTGCCGGAGGTGCCCAGTGAGCGGCACCCGCATATCCGACATGGGCACACGGCTGAACCGCGCGCGTCCGGTTCCATTCAAGTTCAACGGCCGAAGTTTCAACGGTTTTGCGGGTGACACACTGGCGTCTGCCTTGCTGGCTTCGGGTGAGAAGGTCGTTGCCCGGTCCTGGAAATACCATCGGCCCCGCGGCATTATCACGTCGGGCATCGAGGAGCCGTCTGCCCTGGCACAACTGGAGAGTGGTGCCCACACCATTCCCAACGCCAAAATGCCCGAGGTGGAGTTGTACGACGCGCTGAATGCCGAGAGCGTGAACCCCTGGCCCAGCCCCGGCAAACACCTGTTCAGCATCAATCGCTGGTTCACGCCTCTGTTCCCTGCAGGCTTTTACTACAAGACCTTCATGTGGCCCGCTAAGGCCTGGATGCTGTACGAGCGCTTCATTCGCAAGGCAGGTGGCTTGGGTGCTGCGCCACTGCAAGAAGATGCCGCCCGCTACGTGCACCAGAACATCCATTGCGATGTGCTGATTGCCGGTGGCGGTGTGGCCGGCTTGGCTGCCGCACTGGCCGCGGGCCGAAGTGGTGCGCGCGTGATCCTGGCTGAGCTGGCCCCCGTGTTGGGTGGTTCTGCGCATCGACTTCAGGGCACGATTGATGGCCAGTCGGCCAGCGACTGGGTTCGCTCTGCCGAGGTCGAGCTGGCACTGATGCCCGAGGTCAAAATCATCCGCCGTGGTGTGGTGTTTGGCCACCACGACCACAATTTTTTGACCATTCGTGAATCCCTGTCAGACCATTTGCCCTTGAATGACCGCAAGGGTTTCCGGGAATGCCTGTGGCGTGTGCGGGCCCACGAAGTGGTGTTGGCCACAGGTGCGCACGAGCGCCCCATGGTGTTTGGTAATAACGACCTGCCCGGTGTGATGCTGTCGTCTGCGATGGCCGACTACGCTCAACTGTATGGCGTGCTGGTGGGTAAGCAATTGGTGCTGGTCACCAACAACGACAGTGCCTATGGGGATGCGGTGCTCCTCAAAAAAGCTGGTGCGCAAGTGACGGTGGTTGATGTGCGTGCGGGGCAACCCGCAAAAATGGCCGGTATTGAAGTCCTGCGCGGCTTTGTGCCCCTGGCTGCCAGGGGCGGCATGGTGGTCAACGGCCTTACGGTGTGCCGGATGGTGGCGGGCAAAGCCAGCGGCGAGCAACGCACTTTGGCCTGTGACGCCATTGGCATGGCTGGTGGCTGGAATCCGGCGATCCACCTGTATTCGCATTCGGGTGGCAAGGCCCAGTGGAATAACGCGCAGGCGTGCTTCATGCCCGGCCCGGCCATGCCCAACCAGTTCAGCGTGGGGGCTTGCAACGCGACCTGGTCCTTGACGCAAACCCTGGCGGATGCGAATCTTGCAGGCATGAAAGCGGCCATGGGTTCAGAGCCATCCCGCGATGCTGGAACCAGCCCGGTTTATCGCGTTGTCGAACCCGCGATGGAGGCCATCAGCGCTTTCTGGATTGCCGAAACCGGTGAGCCCGTATCGCGTCGCGCCAAAGCCTTTGTGGATTATCAGAACGACGTGGGCGCCAGCGACATTGAACTCGCGATCCGCGAAGGCTTTGAGTCCATCGAGCACATCAAACGCTACACCGCGCTGGGCTTTGGCACCGACCAGGGTAAGCTGGGCAATATCAACGGCATGGCCCTGGCCGCACGTGCCATGGGTAAACCCATCGACCAGGTGGGCACCACCACCTTCCGCCCCAACTATTTGCCGATCACCTTTGGCACGTTTGCGGGGCTGGAACGTGGTGATTTGTTCGACCCCGCGCGACATACCAGTGCGCACCTGTGCCATGTGGCGGCAGGCGCGCTGTTTGAGGATGTCGGCCAGTGGAAGCGCCCCTGGTATTTCCCCAAGGGCCATGAAGACTTGCACCAGGCTGTGAACCGTGAAGTGCTGGCCGTGCGTAACGGCGTGGGCATGCTCGATGCCTCTACCCTGGGCAAAATTGACATTCAGGGGCCGGACGCTGCCAAACTGTTGAACTGGATGTACACCAACCCCTGGCTCAAGCTGGAGGTGGGCAAGTGCCGCTATGGCCTGATGCTGGACGAAAACGGCATGGTGTTCGACGACGGTGTCACAGCGCGCCTGGGTGAGAACCACTTTCTGATGACCACCACCACCGGCGGTGCTGCCCGTGTGTTGGGTTGGATGGAGCGTTGGGTGCAGACCGAGTGGCCCGAGATGCAGGTCTACATGACCTCGGTGACCGACCAGTGGTCCACCTTTGCCGTGGTGGGGCCTGACAGCCGCACCCTGGTAAGCCGGGTGTGCTCGAACGTGGATTTGTCCAACGAAGCCTTCCCCTTCATGAGCTGGCGCGAAGCCACAGTTGCGGGTGAATTGGGCACGGTCAAAGGCCGCATCATGCGCATCAGTTTTTCGGGCGAGATGTCGTACGAGATCAATGTACCGTCCCACTCGGGCGCTTCGATCTGGAAGGCCCTGATGGCTGCCGGAGCCGACCTCAACATCACACCCTACGGCACCGAGGCCATGCACGTCTTGCGTGCTGAAAAAGGTTACATCATCGTGGGTCAGGACACCGATGGCTCCACCACCCCGTTTGATCTTGGCATGGGCGGCATGGTGGCCAAGAGCAAGGATTTTCTGGGCCGCCGCTCC
>JANOLC010000623.1:0-3921 GCA_031419575.1 Burkholderiales bacterium
GGCGCGGGCGTAAGCGGCGTGGATTTTCACCAGGTCGTGGCCACCGCGTTTGAGGCGGTCAATCTGCTCGTCGGTCATGCCCTGGGCCAGGCGGGCAAGCTCTTCGTTCTGGCCAAAAAACGTGTCGCGGTTGAAGCGCCCATCCTTGGCGGCAAAGGTCTGCATCTGGCCGTCAACGGTGTTGGCAAAAGCACGGGTCAAAGCCCCGGTCAGGTCGCGTGCAAACAGGCCGTCCCAGTCACTGCCCCACACCAGTTTGATCACGTTCCAGCCGGCTCCGGCAAACAGCTTTTCCAGCTCGTCGATGATGCGGCCATTACCCCGTACCGGGCCGTCGAGCCGTTGCAGGTTGCAGTTGACCACCCAGACCAGGTTGTCCAGGCCTTCGCGGGCGGCCAGGGTCAGGGCGCTCATGCTTTCGGGCTCGTCCATCTCGCCATCACCGAACACGCCCCACACGCGTCGCTCCGCGACGTGTCTTCCTGCTTCGTTTCGCGCCGTGCAATCCAGCAACTGGCGATGGGTGAGGTACCGCATGAAGCGCGCATGAAATATCGAGCTAATCGGGCCAATGCCCATGGAGCCGGTGGGGAACTGCCAGAAGTCCGGCATCAGGTAGGGATGCGGGTAGCTGCACAGGCCCGTGGTGCCTGCCGGTGCGGTGAGTTCCTGCCGGTAGTGATTCAGGTCGCCCGCGGTGAGCCGCCCTTCCAGATAGGCCCTGGCATACACGCCCGGCGCGCTGTGTGGCTGGAAGAACACAAGGTCTCCGAGGTGGGCATCACTCCTGGCGTGAAAGAAATGGTTAAACCCAACCTCAAACAAATCCGCCGCACTTGCGTAGCTGGCAATGTGCCCCCCCAGCTCGGCCGATCCGCCGGTTTCCACCTGATTGGCGCGCACCACCATGGCCAGCGCGTTCCAGCGCATCAGCGAAGCCAGCCGCTCCTCAATCGCCAGGTCACCCGGAAAAACAGGCTGCTCATCCACAGCGATGGTGTTGATGTAAGGTGTGCACAGCTCGGGCTGCCAGCCAATGCGCTGGGCACGCGCCTGGCGCGCCAGTTCGTCGAGCACAAAACGCGCTCGCTCGGGCCCCTGGGCGGCGACCAGGGCGGCGAAGGCATCGCACCATTCGGCGGTTTCCTGGGGGTCGTTGTCTGTGACGACCGGGGTCGCGAGCGAGTGGGTCATGGCGGTTGTGGTGGTTGCAGTGGTCATTTTGGGGCGTTTTAAAGGTTTGTCCCAGAGAAAGACAAGCCTTCACTTTACAAACAACGCCGCAAAATGTGCTGCCGATATTTACCTGCTTTATTGCATATTGCCAGCACAATATGCTGATGTTCTGACTATTTGAAGCCTTATGAACCTCGACAGCATTGATCTACGGATTCTTGACCAGCTCCAGCGTGACGGCGCCCTGTCCAACGTCGAGCTGGCCCGGCGCGTGCACCTGAGCCCCTCACCGTGTCTGGCACGGGTCCGGGCGCTGGAGGAGTCAGGCGTGATCGACCGCTACGTGGCCATTGCCAACGCCACCCACCTGGGGTTGGGGCTCAACGTGTTTATCTCCATCAGCCTCAAATCCCAAAGCAAGGCGTCGCTGGCAAATTTCGAGAGCCAGATTGCCGAGCATGACGAGGTGATGGAGTGTTACCTGATGACGGGTGATTCTGACTACCTGATCCGCGTCGCGGTGGCTGACATTGGGGCACTGGAGCGGTTCATTCTGGAGCAACTCAGCCCTATCCCTGGTCTTGAAAAAATCCGCTCCAGCTTTGCGCTCAAGCAGGTGCGCTACAAAACGGCGCTTCCTTTGCCCCCTTCCCAACCTTTGCCCAAAGGCGGGAAGGAGCCGGTCAGAAGTCCCCGTTAAGCGGTGGCTGCCAACTCCGGCGCGCGAGCCTTGGCGCAGGCCGTCATGTGGGTGCCATCCACAAACACCGTCAACTCATTGGCAGCCAGCGGTGTCCAGGCCTCGTTGGTGGTGAGCGGTTCGGTGACCACGATGGCCAGGCGGTCGTCGCGGCCATTGAGCTCGGCCAGATTCACGCGCATGTCTTCATCTTTAAGCTGAACTTCACAAAACGGGTACTCACGCACCAGGTAAAACAGCTTGGTGCTGGCGTGCGCCCACAGCGCCTGCCCATTGCTGAGCAAGAAGTTGAAGGTGCCGTGTTTGGCAATTTGCGGAACCAGTTCACGCAGCGTCAGCGTCAATTCCTCCACACTGGGCACTCCGGCGTGGGATTTGGACAGCTCCTGCATGATCCAGCAGAAGGCCAGTTCGCTGTCGGTATTGCCCACGGGTCGAAAGTGGCCGTGGATGGGCGGGTTGAAATCTTTCAGGTCGCCGTTATGGGCAAATACCCAATAGCGCCCCCAAAGCTCTCGCACAAACGGGTGGCTGTTTTCCAGAGTGACCGCACCCACCGTGGCCTTGCGCACGTGGGCCACCACGTTGTGGCTCTTGATGGGGTAGCTGCGCAGCATTTGCGCAATGGGTGAGGTGGCGGCGCTTTCCTTGTCCACAAAGTAGCGGATGCCTTTGCCGGGTGCTGTGCCTTCGCTCTCGAAAAATGCAATGCCCCAGCCGTCACCATGGTGGTCAGTGCAGCCACCGCGTTGCGAAAAACCGGTAAAGCTCAAGGTCAGGCTGGCCGGCAAGCGGCTGTTCATTCCGAGTAGTTGGCACATGATGGGTTGGCACTCCTGTGGGGTTGTCTTTAAACGTGACCCACGGCGCACGGTCATGGGGCGAGTCAAGGGGCGCTAACGTTAACTTCGGGGTTCAGTCCAGAGTTTGCCGCCGGTGGCCCAGTTCTCGCGCTTCACGTCGGTGATCAGGATGTCCACCGCATCGGGTTTGCCACCCAACACCTCAACGGTCACGCGGGTAATTTCTTCCACCAGCTTTTTCTTCTGCTCAATGGTGCGGCCTTCCAGCATTTCAATGTGGTACGTGGGCATGGGGTACTTTCTGTTAAAGGGGGCAAGTATCAAGACAAAAAAGGTGTGAGTCCCCGTCAGTCATTAATAGTCAGCTATTTATTATGTAGCATCAAGTGGCAAACTCAAACCACATCAGCAAGCGCAATGCCAGCGGCAACCTCTGCTGCAATCTCGTAAGACCGTAGCCGGTAGCGGTGGTCAAAGATCTGGCAGGTCACCATCAACTCGTCGGCTCCGGTACGCTCCATAAAGGCCAGCAACGCCGAGCGCACCGACTCAGGCGACCCGATTGCCGCGCTGGACAGCACCTGGCTGAGCATGGTGTGCTCCTGCGGGCCAATGCGGCTCATGAAGCCGTCCACCGGCGGCGGCAATTGGGCGGGGCGACCGCTGCGCAGGTTGATAAAGGCTTGCTGCATGGAGCTGGCCCGGTAGTGTGCCTCTTCGTCGGTGTCCGCCGCAAAAATGTTGTAGCCCAGCATCACGTAAGGCTTGGCCAGCCGGGCCGACGGTTTGAAGTTGGCCCGGTAAATGGCAATGGCCTGCATCATTTGCTGGGGGGCGAAATGCGAGGCAAAGGCGTAGGGCAGGCCCAGATGTGCGGCCAGTTGCGCGCCAAAGGTGCTGCTGCCCAAAATCCAGATCGGCAGCTTCAGCCCCGTGCCCGGCACAGCACGCACGGCTTGCTGGGGCGCATCGGAGAAGAAATCCATCAACTCCACCACGTCTTGCGGAAACTCGTCGGAGTCACTGCTCAGGTTGCGCCGCAGGGCGCGGGCAGTGACTTGGTCAGAGCCGGGCGCGCGGCCCAACCCCAAGTCAATGCGGCCGGGGTATAGCGATTCGAGCGTGCCAAACTGCTCGGCAATCACCAGCGGCGAATGGTTGGGCAGCATGATGCCGCCTGCGCCCACCCGAATGGTTTTGGTGCCGCCCGCGACGTGTCCCACCAAAACGGCGGTGGCCGCG
>JANOLC010000624.1:0-3336 GCA_031419575.1 Burkholderiales bacterium
CCACAGCGCGTTACTTCTTGGCGGTCAACACGTTCAACTCAGCCTTGGAGGGCAAAAACGAGCCGTTCCAAACCACGTCCGGGTTCACGCGTGTTTTGGTGTTGAACGCGTCAGAGACCTGCGATGCCATTAACGACAGGCGTGGGCCGTTGACCTGGCCAAAACCTTCCACACGGGCGTTGGGGCTGTTGATGACGGTATCAATCGCCAGCTTCAGGCGGCGGGTTTCCAGCTCGACGTTCACGATGCCGTCACGCGCTTTCACGTCGGCAATGGAGGCTACAGGGTTGCCCATCACGTCTTTCATGCCCTTGGCAAAGGCTGACAGGAACGCTTTGATGGCCGCCGGGTTTTCCTTGATCATTTTGGGCGACACGATGATGGCATTGCCATACAGCTTCACGCCGTAGTCAGGGTAAGGGAGCACCACCACGTCTTCAGCCTTGATGCCGCGCGCTTCCAGGTTCAAGAGCGAGGTGAAGGTGAAGCCGGTGATGGCATCCACATCGCCGCGCACCAGCATGGTTTCACGCAATGGGGGGTCCATGGCGGTCCACTGCACACCGGTGATACCGTTGGCCTTGGCGAAAATAGGGAAGGCGCGGCGGCCTGCGTCAAACACCGGAGCACCGAGCTTTTTGCCGTTCAAATCAGCCGGGGTTTTGATGCCCGATTTCTTGAGCGCCATCACGGACGCGGGGGTGTCGTTGTAGACCATCATCACGGCCACAGGCTTGTTGGGTGCGTCGGGGTTGTTGGCGTGGAATTCCATCAGCGCGGCCAAGTCAGCAAAACCCATGTCGTAGGCACCGGAGGCCACACGAGTGACCGTGCCACCGGAGCCGTTGCCCGCGTCAATGGTCACGTCGAGCTTGGCATCTTTGAAATAGCCTTTGGCTGCCGGGGTCAGGAAAAGGGCGGCCGGGCCCTCAAAGCGCCAGTCGAGCTGGAATTTGACGGGGGTTGTTTGCGCAAAGGCCGATGAAAAAGCCAGTGCCAGCGCGGCAGCGGCGGTGGTTTTGAGAAAAGTGCGTTTGAACATGAAATCTCCGGAAGGATGGTTGTTTTGAAGGTCTGCGGATAAATAAGCAAAATCGGTGCCCAATGGTTTTAAGCATGCACCGATTCAGAACGAATTTTCAGGTTTGATTGGTGCGTGCAGGGCGCGTATCTAGTCAGTGAATACCCGAATTGGTGCATGCAGCAAATCGCTGAGGCTGCGGGCGATGACCTTGGTGGCGCGACGCAGATCTTCCAGCTCCAGCCGTTCGTCAGCGCGTTTGGCGTGGGACTCCAGCACGGTGCGCGGGCCCGCTCCGTAAATCACGCCTGGAATGCCGACCTCGCTGAACAGACGCACATCGGTGTACAGCGGTGTGCCCAACGCGGGAATGGGCTCGCCAAACACTTGTTCGCCATGCTTTTGCAGGGCTTGCACCAACGGCTTGTTGCCGGGCAGGGGCTGCATGGAGCGGGCCAGCAAAATGCGTTTCACATCCACCGTGATGCCCGGCAGAGCGGCGGTTGTGGTGGCGATCAAGTTGCGCAGGCTGGCTTCGACCACCTTTGGATTTTCTTCAGGAATCATGCGGCGGTCCAACTTGAAGCTGACACGCCCGGGCACCACGTTGGTGTTGGTGCCGCCTTCAATCAAACCGATGTTGAGGTAAGGATGGCTGATGCCTTCCACGTGGGACGTAATCTGTTGGTAAAGCGTGTTCTGCGCATACAGCACGGTCAAAATTTGGTTGGCGGCTTGAAGTGCATCGACGCCCGAGGCAGGAATGGCCGCATGCGCCATCTTCCCGTGCACGGTGACTTCCATTTGCAGGCAGCCGTTGTGGGCGGTGATGACCTGGTAGCTAAAGCCCGCTGCAATCATTAAATCGGGCTTGATGATGCCGCGCTCCAGCAGCCAGCCGGGGCCGAGTTCGCCGCCAAATTCTTCGTCGTAAGTAAACAGCAGCTCCACGCTGCCTTGCTTGGGCCTTGCCACCGCCTCAAGCGCGCGCAGGGCAAAGGTGAAGCTGGAGAAATCGCACTTGCTCACTGCTGCAGCGCGGCCATAGATCCTGCCGCCCCCGTTTTCGTCATACTCGATCTCGCCGCCGTAGGGGTCATGCGTCCAGCCTTCGCCGGGTGGCACCACGTCGCCGTGGGCATTGAGCAGCACGGTGATTCCTCTATGGCCGCTTCTGTCTGCCCCAGTGTCAAAGCACCTGCGCACGACCAGATTGGTGATGGACTGCAAGCCCGCAGCCAGCACGTCGGCTTGGGGAATGGCGTACTTTTCCACCTCATAACCCATGGCACTCAATAGCTCCGCCGTGCGATCGGCATGCGGGGCGTTGTTTCCAGGAGGGGTGTCGGTCGGAACACGGATCAGTTCTTGCAAAAAGCGAACTTGCTCCTCAAAGTGAGCGTCAATCCATTGGTCAAGCTGGTCGTAGGGGGTCATGGTGTCAGCGGCCGGCAGCGGCAATGTTCAGCAAATTCATCATGGCCAGCACAGCCAGTTGCATGTCGTCGGCCGTGGTGGATTCCAGCGGGTTGTGACTGATGCCTGAGTTTTGGCCGCGCACAAACAGCATGGCCTGAGGCATGACTTCGTGCAGTTTCATCGCGTCGTGGCCGGCCCCACTGGGCATTTTGAAGAGCGGCACGCCCAATGCGTTGACCGCCTGTTCCCAGCGGCTGGCCCACAGCGAATCGCTGGGAGCAGCGGCGGCACGCATGGTCTCTTCGGTGGTAGAGGACACAGATCGCCGCGCGCAAATCGCGTTGAGTTCGGCCAAAACGTCGGCCACCAGCGCATCACGTTGTGCGTCTGACGGGGCGCGCAAATCAAGCGTGAATTCGCAACGCCCCGGCACCACGTTGGTTGAGCCATTGGGCACTTGGAGCATGCCAATGGTACCGACAGAGTCACCGTCTTGCCGCGCGCGTTGTTCAACGTACAGGGCCAGTTCGGCCACGGCCACGGCGGCATCCTGGCGGCGATCCATGGGCGTGGTGCCCGCGTGGCACGCCACGCCGATCACCTCGCACTTGTAGCGAACGCTGCCGTTGATGGAGGTGACCAAGCCCAACGGAATGTGCTGCTCGTTCAACACGGGCCCCTGCTCGATGTGGACTTCGACAAAGCCCAAATAGTCAGCAGGCTTGCGTTTGAGGTGGGGAATATCAGCGATATTCAACCCCGCATGGGCCATGGCTTCACGCATCGAGACACCATCGGCATCCAGCTGATCCAGCCACTCGTTTTTAAAGTCACCCATGAGCGCACCTGAGCCTAAAAACGTGGCCCGGTAGCGCTGGCCTTCTTCTTCAGCAAAG
>JANOLC010000625.1:0-3899 GCA_031419575.1 Burkholderiales bacterium
CTGGACGGCACCGAAAACAAGTCCCGCCTGGGCGCCAACGCCATGCTGGCCGTGTCGATGGCGGTGGCACGCGCGGCGGCTG
The DNA here is from genome assembly GCA_031419575.1 of Burkholderiales bacterium. GTDB lineage: Bacteria > Pseudomonadota > Gammaproteobacteria > Burkholderiales > Burkholderiaceae_C > JANYCG01. The sequence goes on from JANOLC010000625.1 coordinate 83, forward strand.
AAGAGTCCGGCCTGCCGCTGTACCGCTACTTTGGCGGTATGGGTGCCATGCAAATGCCAGTACCGATGATGAACGTGATCAACGGTGGTGCGCACGCCAACAACAACCTCGACCTGCAAGAGTTGATGATCATCCCCGTGGGTGCGCCCAGTTTTCGCGAAGCGGTGCGCTATGGGGCGGAGGTGTTCCACGCGCTGAAGAAAATTTTGCATGACAAGGGTATGAGCATTGCCGTGGGTGACGAAGGCGGTTTCGCACCCAACGTGCCGAACCACGAAGCCGCGATCCAGATGATTCTGGAAGCCATCGACAAAGCCGGTTTTGTGGCTGGTGAGCAAATCGCCCTGGGCTTGGACTGCGCCGCGAGCGAGTTCTACAAAGACGGCAAGTACGAGTTAGGTGCCGAGGGCCTGTCGTTGAATGCCGAAGAGTGGATCAACATCATGGCGACCTGGGTCGATAAGTACCCCATCATCAGCATTGAAGACGGCATGGCCGAAGGCGATTGGGACGGCTGGAAGCTGCTAACCGAGCGCCTGGGCAAAAAAGTGCAGATCGTGGGTGATGACTTGTTCGTGACCAACACCAAATTTTGAAAGAAGGCATCGACAAAGGCATTGCCAATTCGATCCTGATCAAGATCAACCAGATCGGCACCTTGACCGAGACGTTCGCCGCGATTGAAATGGCCAAACGCGCGGGCTACACCGCTGTAATTAGCCACCGCTCGGGCGAAACCGAAGACAGCACCATTGCCGACATCGCCGTGGGCACCAATGCGGGCCAGATCAAAACCGGCTCGCTAAGTCGTTCAGATCGCATGGCCAAGTACAACCAGTTGTTGCGCATTGAAGAAGACTTGGGTGACATTGCCACTTACCCCGGTCGTGCTGCGTTTTATAACCTGCGCTAAAAACGGGAGTCGTCCTGCATGGGAAATCGCGTTGTCCCAATCGCCCTGATCGCGCTGCTCGTGATTCTTCACGCGCAGTTGTGGTCTGGGCGAGGCAGCGTGCCCACCGTGGCCAAGATGACCTTGGAGCTTGAGACTAAAACCCAGCAAAACGCCCAGGCCCAGCAAGCCAACGACCGTTTGGCTGCCGAGGTTCGCGACCTCAAGGAGGGGCTGGAAATGGTCGAGGAAAAAGCCCGCCTGGAGTTGGGCATGGTCAAAGCCAACGAGATCTACGTGCACATCTCCAAGTAAGGGCAACGAGAATCGGTGGCTTCCGCCCACCCTATTGCACTGCGGCGCTACCGGGTGCCAGCTTGCCGGATGATGTGAAGATTTGCGCGGCGTCTACCGGGTCAAACCGGTATTGCTGGCCGCAAAAATCGCACCCCACTTCAATATCACCCCGCTCCGCGAGGATGCTGTCGGCCTCGTCAGCGCCCAGGCTTTGAATCATGCTGCTCACACGCTCACGGCTACAGGTGCAGGCAAAACGGGGGGCACGGTCACCCACTGGTGGCTCAAAACGGGTCAGGGTTTCCTCCCAGAACAAGCGCCGCAGCAAGGTGTCCACATCCAGTGTTAACAACTCGTCACGCTTCAGGGTGGATGCCAGCAGGGCAATGCGGTTGTAGTCTTCGTTGCGGCCAATCTGGTCTTCGTTCTCTTGACTGACCAAACTGCCCGCCAGGTTCTTGACGCCCAGCATGGGCAGGCGTTGAATCAACAACCCCGCCGCCACCTTGTTGTCCGCTGCCAGCACCAGCGTGGTGTCCAGTTGCTCGCTTTGCAGCATGTAGTGGGCCAGCACATCACTCATGCGCTCCAGTTTTTCGCGCTGGTCGCCAAACAGAGGCACCACGCCCTGGTAAGCCTGTTGACCGGGGAATTTGGTTTTGGGGTCGAGCGTGATGGCACAACGACCCTGGTTGGTGACGTTGACCATCGCACTCAAGCTGGCCGTCGCCGCCACATCATCGGTGACGGTGGCAGTGGCGCGCAGGCTCAAGTCCGACTGCACCTCAACCACTGCCAGCTTGACTGGGCCGTCGCCAAAAATCTGCAGTACCAGTGCGCCGTCAAACTTGATACCAGACTGCATCAGCACCGCAGCAGCCGTCATCTCACCCAGCAACTCGCGCACCGGCATGGCGTAGGCACCGGTTGTGCTGTTGGCCGCGCGACGGTTCAAAATTTCGACCCAGGCATCCGTTAACCGCACCACAGCGCCGCGCACCGGCAAGTCATTAAACAGAAATTTATGAAGTTCAGACACGCAAAGGCTTTCAACTAATCTTTAAAATTTTCAAGCAATCTTTTTCAACCCGGACTTGAAGCGCCGTGCGTTGTCAACGTAATGCACGGCACTCATGTGCAGGGCCTGAATTTGATGCGGCTCCAACTGGCGCACCGCCTTGGCGGGGCTACCCATGATCATGGAGCCATCGGGAAACACCTTGCCTTCCGTGACCAGGGAACCCGCGCCCACCAGGCAACCTTTGCCAATCACCGCGCCATTGAGCACCACTGAACCAATACCGATGAGCGATCCGTCGCCAATGGTGCAACCATGCAACATAACTTTGTGCCCCACAGTGACGTTGTCCCCCACCGTCAGCGGCTTGCCCATGTCCGCATGGAGTACGCTTCCATCCTGAATATTGGAACCCTTGCCGACGCGAATCGTCTCGGTATCGCCGCGAATCACCACACCAAACCAGACGTTGGCGTCCGCAGCCAGCTCCACCGCGCCCATCACCTGCGCGCTGTCGGCCACCCAGACGCCCTCGCCAAGTTTGGGGGCTACACCGTCGAGTTCGTAAATCGCCATTTTTGCTCCTTGAGTTACACCTCACTGGGTTCAAATCATCACGGCTTCCATTGTAGAAGCCGCACTTGTAACGTTGCTCTGAGCAATTGCGATAACAACACCAGCATGACCGATGTGCTGCCACCCATCCACAACTTGCGCCCATAGCATTTGGACAGTACTTTGCGAGTCATATTCATATAAAAAGTGGCCATGGTCCACGTATTCATTGAATAGTTAGCTATATTTTTTATATCGACTGCTGAACCACTGCCAACTCCTCGGAATGGCTGCGGAGAGAACGAGCAACTAGATGAACCGCAGGGTGCCGGGTCGTCCCGAGCGGCCGAAGTTCAAGCTGCGACGGAGAGAGCGGACTGTACACGGCGCAGCCGCTCGCCCGCTTCGTCCGCGACACGTGCCACCTCCGGGTTGCTGGTCAATTGCACCATCGTCTGAGGGTCCAGGAATCCGACATTCACCCGCCCGCCCTCCCCTTCGCATACGGTCACGTTGCAAGGCAGCAGCAGACCGATTTCGGGCTCTGCCTGCAATGCGCGGTGAGCCAGGGAGGGATTGCACGCGCCAAGGATGCGGTACGCAGGCATCGCTACGTCGAGCTTCTCTTTCATCGCCTTCTGAATGTCGATGTCGCTCAATACGCCGAAACCCTCCTTCTTCAAAGCTGCAGTGACCCTCTCGATAGCGGAGTCAAATGGACCAGAGATGGTGATGTGCTGTCCGTACATGGGGATTCCTTTTAGTGGAGCAGGTTGAGGGTTTGAGTGCGTGATTCAGCTTGCCCCAGAGGGCGCGGGCAGAAACCTGTCGAGGTTGAACAAAACTCCGCAGACGACCATGGCAGCTACTGGGCCGGCAGCAGGGTGAAGGATGAAAGCCACGACCGGAGCAAGGAGAAGCAGCTGACGAAGGGCCCAGCTGTACAGCAGCCCGGCTTTGCGTACGTAAGCCGTGCCTGCAGGGGTCCAGTACTTCCGTGCATCCGACTCGACGGGCATGCCGCCGACGAAGCCGGCGTGGTTGTAGTAGCGCAC
>JANOLC010000626.1:0-5628 GCA_031419575.1 Burkholderiales bacterium
CACTGCGCATGGGGGGGCGAATGCTCAGCGGCCACAAGCGCCAAGCGTCAATGGCGTTGATCAAATCCCGCAGCGGCCCGACCATGCCGGTCATCACTTGGCGCAAGTGCAATGCATTGGCGCTGTGGTCCCAGGTGTCCAGCGGGCCATCGAGTTCACCATGAATGATGGCCACCACATTGAGCCACTCACCGCCACGCACGGGGTACTGCACCACATGCAGTTTGGGGCCCAGCCAGGCGGTGACGTGCTGGCTGCGCAAGGCTTCAGGTAAGTCGGACTGGCGCACCATGGCCCGATAGGCCAGGTGCCCGGTGGCAGTGGGTGTGCCGTCATTCAACAACTGACGGCGCACGGAGCTCCAGCCGCCATCTGCACCGATGAGCATGTCGCCGTCCGAATCAGTCTTGGGGTTGTCGCCCGTCTTGCTCTTGATTTGCAGCCTGATGCCGTCATCGCTTTGAGAAAACGAAGCCAGCTCAGCATTCAGATTCAAATTGATTTTTGTCTGCTTCAATACAGCATCCAGCAGCAAGCCATGCAGATCGGCGCGGTGAATGGTGACGTAGGGCGAGCCATAGCGCTGCACGGCGGTGTCGCCCAGACTTAACCGACCCAGCGTGGTACCCGACTGGGCACTGCGCACTTGCAAAAAATCGGGAAACGCGGCGACTGATTTCAACATATCCGCCAAACCCCAAGCGTACAGGATGCGAGTGACATTGGGGCCCAACTGAACCCCGGCTCCCACTTCCGAAAACGCCGGACTGCGTTCAAACAGCCTGACGGAATGTCCGAACAGCGCCGTTGCCAGCGCAGCGGACAGCCCGCCAATACCGCCGCCCGCAATCAGTATCCGCAGGCCCATTCAAGGCTACCGAATCACCCGCACACGAATGACGTGAAGCACCGCCTCAATCGCGGCGATCACCTCGTCACCGGGCAGCGACTCCACATCAATGATATTGAACGCAAGCTCGCCCCGGCTTTTGTTGATCATGTCGATCACATTCACTTGGTGGTCGGCCAGCACAGACAACACATGCCCCAACACGCCCGACACGTTGTCGTTGGCAAATGTGATGCGCGTAATACCAGCGGTGCGACCCATGCTCACGGCAGGGAAGTTCACCGAATTGACGATGTGCCCGTTTTCCAGGTAATCCATCAGCTGGTTGGCCGCCATCACGGCACAGTTTTCTTCCGACTCTTCGGTGCTGGCACCAATGTGCGGCATGGCAATCACCTGGGGGTGATTCAGCAATGCAGGCTCGGGGAAATCACAGACGTATTTGCCTAAGCGGCCGCTGTTCAGGGCGCGCAAAACGGCTTCAGAATCCACAATCGTTTCACGCGCAAAGTTAAGCAGCACTGCACCTTGCTTGATCAGCCCCAGCGCCGCGTCATTGACCATGTGGCGGGTCGCGTCCATGGCGGGCACGTGAACCGAGATGTAATCCGACCGTGCCATGAGGGCCTGCATATTTTCCATGCGCGTGACCGCGTTGGACAGCCGCCAAGCGGCGTCAATCGACAGGGCCGGGTCAAACCCCACCACTTTCATGCCCATGGCCAACGCCATGTCAGCCACCATGGAACCAATCGCGCCCAGGCCCACAATGCCCAGCGTTTTGCCCTTGATCTCGCCCCCGGCAAAACGGGATTTTTCTTTCTCCAGCAGCGCAGCCATCTCTGTCGTATCGGTCATGTGGGTGAGCGAATTCACATAAGCCATGCCCGGCAAGATGCCGCGTGTGGCCAGCAGCATGCCCGCCATCACCAGCTCTTTCACCGCATTGGCATTGGCACCCGGCGTGTTGAACACCACCACGCCGAGCTTGCTGTAGTCTGCAATCGGCACGTTGTTGACACCCGCCCCGGCCCGCGCCACCGCCAGCAACGAAGGCGGAACCTCCATACCCTGCAGCTTCTGGCTGCGAATCAGGAAAGCATCCGGTCGGCCAATGTCGCTACCCACCTCATACGACTGGCGCGGGAAGCGATCCAGTCCTTTGACGGAGATCTGGTTGTAGGTTCTGACCTTGTACATGCTATTCCTTTGGTAGCGAACTATTCAATACCGACGGGGACTTTCCCCCTAAAAACTTTGGATTTTTATTACCGTTTGGTCTGAGCTTGTCGAAGACCCTTTGACAAGCTCAGGGTGGCCGGTAGTTACTGGCCGACCTTCAGGCAGCTTGGGTCACTTTTTGGTAAGCCCAGGTCAGCCACGGCATCAACGCAGCCAAGTCACTGGCCTCCACCGTGGCACCGCACCAGATGCGCAGCCCGGCAGGTGCGTCCTTGTAGGCACCAATGTCATAAGCCACACCTTCGGTTTCCAGCAGCTTGACCATCTTTTTCACGTCGTCTGGCGTCAGTGTCAGCACCAGACAAACACTGGTGTTGGAGCGCGTGGCTTTGTCGCGGGCCAGGAAATCAATCCAATCATTGGCGGCCACAAAGTCTTCAATCACTTTGAGGTTGGCCTCGCTGCGGGCGATGGTGCCCTGGGGACCGCTAACACCGCCCAGCGACTCCACCCATTGCAGTGCGTCCAGGTAATCAGCCACGCACAGCATCGACGGCGTGTTGATGGTTTCACCCTGGAACAGGCCTTCAATCAGCTTGCCACCGGACTTCATGCGGAACACCTTGGGCAGGGGCCAAGGCGGGTTGTAGGCCTCAATGCGCTCCACCGCACGGGGCGAGAGGATCAGCATGCCATGCGCGCCCTCGCCGCCCAGTACCTTTTGCCAGGAATAGGTGACCACGTCCAGCTTGTCCCACGGCATGTCCATGGCAAACACAGCAGATGTTGCGTCGCACAAGGTCAGCCCCGCGCGGTCGGCAGGAATCCAGTCACCATTGGGCACCTTGACGCCGGAGGTGGTGCCGTTCCACACAAACACCACGTCGTTGTCAAAATTAACCGGGGCAAAGTCGGTGATGTCACCGTAGGCCGCTTTGCGGGTGTTGACGTTGGGCAGTTTGAGCTGTTTGACGATGTCCGTCACCCAACCCGCGCTGAACGACTCCCACTCCAGCACGTCCACGCCGCGCGCGCCCAGCATGGACCACATCGCCATCTCGATGGCGCCAGTGTCCGAGCCCGGCACCACGGCCACGCGGTACCCGGCGGGCAAACCCAGAATGCGCGCTGTCTCGGAACATGCCAGCCCCAGCGCCTTTTTACCCAGCGCCGAGCGGTGCGAGCGGCCCAATGTGTCGAGCTTCAAGGTGCTCACGTCATAGCCGGGACGCTTGGCGCAGGGGCCTGATGAAAAATTGGGTGATAGGGGACGAACTGAGGGTTTGGCAATATCGGTCATAAGTGTCGGCTTGTATTGAATTCTCTGAGCGGTAAGGGTGGCAAAAGTGGCCAAGGAGCCTCAATGAAAGGCAGGTGGCAGACCCTGACCTGCACCACTTTGACAGGGCAATTTCATTGTATCAATCAGCTTTCCAGCCTCGGGGCGTGGGGTGGATTGGCCAGCTTGTCCCAACCGTTGGAACAAATGCAGTGCATTCCGCAGGGACGCTTGCATTTGGCGTTGTGGGCAGGCGGGGCCACCGCCAAAATTGCGCCATCATGTATATCAGCGAACAACTCCTCAATCCCAATGAGCGGCGCTTGCGCCTGTCAACGCAGCTCGGCGTGCAACACGTCGTGCTCGACAACCGGGGCACCGAACTTGTCTCCGCCACCGGCGGCGTCAGCGCCTGGGATTTGGTGAAACTCACCGCTTACCGCCAATGGGTCGACGGTTTCGACCTCAAGCTTGACGTGTTTGCGCTGGATGTCGGCTCCATCCTGCTGGACTCACTGGTCGATTTGGACAGCGCCAAAAAGCAGCGCGCCGTGCTGGCCCACAACATTCAGGTGGCGGCTGACGCGGGTATCACCTGCCTCAAGTACAACGTGCAGATGGTGGGCATCACACGCACCGGCTTGAAGCCGGGTCGGGGTGGCGCACAGAACTCGGGGTTTGTGCATGCGGAGTACACGCCGGAGGGTGACCGCAAAAATTCCTACTGGGGTGTGGGCTACCCCACCAACCAGGCGCAACCGGATGCAACTCATGAGGTGGGCGATGCTGGCAATGGGGGTGACGCCCAGACCCGCGTGCTGTGTGGCCAGAAAATGGCGCGCGATGTGCCCCCGGTGACAGAGAAAGCCGGTTGGGATGCCATCGAATTTCTGGTGGAGGGTCTGGTCCCCGCTGCCGACAAAGCCGGTGTGCGCCTGGCCTGCCATCCGCACGACCCGGCCTACCCTGTGGGTGGCCTCAACGGCATTGAACACGTGGTGGGTTCTGCCGATGGCCTGCGCAAGTTTCTGGCTTTAAGCCCTAGCCCCAACCATGGCCTGAACTTCTGCCAGGGCACGGTGGCCGAGATGTTCAAAGAGCCCGGCAAACACCTGATTCCTGTGATTGAAGAGTTTGCTTCCACTGGGAGAATCTTCATGGTGCACTTTCGCAACATTCGCGGCGGCTACCTCGACTTTCAGGAAGTGTTTCCTGATGAGGGCGACGTGGACATGTTCCAGGCCATCAAGGCCTACCAGCGCGGTGGTTATGCCGGCCCGCTGTGTCCGGACCATGTGCCGGTGTCGGACCTGGATGAGAACCGCGAACGCTTCATGTCGTTTGCGCTGGGCTACACGCGCGGCTTGCTGCAGGCAGCCGGCATCCAATAACGCAACACCCATCAAGGAAAAACATGATCCACGCCGTTGAATCCAACATCGTCTCTTACGCCAAAGTCGCCAACGCCCGCACCGCTGCCGACAGCGCCGATCGCATTGACTGGGTCAAGGTCTCGCTGATGTTCCTGCCGCTGGCCACACCGGTCAGCGATGCCAAAGTGCTCACTGGCAAGCAAAAGCCGTTGACTGAAATCGCCTTCATCTTTGCCGAAATCCGCACGCGTGACGGTCATGAAGGCATTGGCTTTGGCTACAGCAAGCGCGCTGGCGGCCCCGGCATGTATGCCCATGCCAAAGAGATTGCACCCAACCTGCTGGGTGAAGACCCCAATGACATTGCCAAGATTTTCACCAAGCTGCTGTGGGCCGGTGCCAGCATGGGCCGCAGCGGCATGACCACGCAGGCGATTGCCCCGTTTGACATCGCACTGTGGGACCTGAAGGCCAAGCGCGCCAAGCTGCCGCTGGCCAAGCTGCTCGGTGCCCACCGCGACAGCGTGCAGTGCTACAACACCTCAGGCGGCTACCTGCACACGCCCCTGGATCAGGTGCTGAAAAACGTGGCCATCTCACGCGCGAGCGGCATTGGCGGTATCAAGATCAAGGTGGGCCAGCCCGACCTGCCCACCGACATCGAGCGTGTGAGTGCCGTGCGCAAACTGCTGGGCGATAGCTTTCCCCTGATGGTGGACGCCAACCAGCAATGGGACCGGCCCAAGGCCCAGCGCGCCTGCCGCGCTTTCGAGCCCTTCGACCTGACCTGGATCGAAGAGCCGCTGGACGCCTATGACTTCGAAGGCCACGCCGCACTGGCCGCCAGCCTGGACACGCCGATCGCCACCGGCGAAATGCTCACCAGCTTTGGCGAACATGCGCAGTTGATCATGGGCAACAGCAGCGACTTCGTGCAGCCCGAC
>JANOLC010000627.1:0-20086 GCA_031419575.1 Burkholderiales bacterium
CGGCCTGTTGCGCATGGTGAGCCGTCGCCGTAAGTTGCTCGATTATTTGAATTCCAAAGACCACGACCGTTACACAGCGCTGATCGCCAAACTGGGCCTGCGTAAGTAAGTGCTCGATTTGCGTTTTTAATGACAGACGCCTGAGTTTGATAAGAGCTCAGGCGTTTTTCACTTCGGAACTGTCTAAAACGGAGCGAAGCTGTGTCATTCCACAAGAATTCCAGTGAGGGTTCAGGCGAATTTTTGTGGAATGGCATCGTGTTCTGTGAAGCTGATCCGGGCTTGGGCCGGGTGGCCATCATCTTGCCAACATCTGTAGTAAATATTCCTAAATTGATCAGGAGAACCCCATGAGCATTTTCAACAAAGTTACCAAAACCTTCCAGTGGGGCCAGAACACGGTAACCATGGAAACCGGCGAAATCGCCCGTCAGTCCACCGGCGCTGTGCTGCTGGACATGGACGGCACCGTGGTGCTGGCCACCGTGGTTGGCAAAACCGAAGGCAAAGCCGGACAAGATTTCTTCCCGCTGACGGTGGATTACCTTGAAAAGACCTATGCTGCCGGCAAAATTCCCGGCAGCTTTTTCAAGCGCGAAGGCCGTCCCAGCGAGTTTGAAACGCTGACCAGCCGCCTGATTGACCGCCCGATTCGCCCGCTGTTCCCCGAAGGCTTCTTCAACGAAGTTCACGTGGTGGTACACACCCTGTCGCTGAACCCTGAAGTTGATGCCGACATCGCTGCTTTGATCGCTGTCAGCGCAGCTTTGTCCGTCAGCGGCCTGCCGTTCAACGGTCCGATTGGCGCGGCCCGCGTGGGTTACGTCAATGGCGCTTATGTGCTGAACCCTGGCCAGACCGCCCGTAAGGATTCCATCCTCGATCTGGTGGTGGCCGGTACTGAGTCTGCCGTGTTGATGGTGGAGTCTGAAGCTCAACAACTGTCCGAAGAAATCATGCTCGGCGCCGTGGTGTTCGGCCATGAGCAGGGCAACATCGCCATCAACGCCATTCACGACCTGGTGCGTGACGGCGGCAAACCGATGTGGGACTGGACAGCACCTGCCAAGAACGAGCCACTGATCGCCAAAGTCGGCGCGCTGGCTCAAGAAAAACTAGCCGCAGCCTACCAAATCCGCAACAAGCAAGCGCGCACACAAGCTTGTCGCGCGGCTTACTCTGACGTGATGGCGGCCCTGAAAGCTGACGGCGCGGCGTTTGACGGCGTGGCCGTTGAAGGCATGTTGTTTGACATTGAAGCCAAAATTGTTCGTAGCCAGATTCTGGCAGGTGAACCCCGTATTGATGGCCGCGACACCCGCACCGTGCGCGCCATTGAAATCCGCAACGGCGTGCTGCCGCGTACCCATGGTTCTGCCCTGTTCACCCGTGGCGAAACCCAAGCACTGGTCGTGACCACGCTGGGCACTGAGCGCGATGCACAACGTATTGATGCGCTGGCGGGCGAGTACGAAGACCGCTTCATGCTGCACTACAACATGCCTCCGTTCGCCACCGGTGAAACGGGCCGTGTTGGCACCCCCAAGCGTCGTGAAATCGGCCACGGCCGCCTGGCCAAGCGCGCGTTGATCGCCTGCTTACCTTCCAAAGAAGAGTTCCCTTACACCATGCGTGTGGTGTCAGAGATCACCGAGTCCAATGGATCATCTTCCATGGCGTCGGTCTGCGGCGGTTGCCTGAGTCTGATGGACGCGGGTGTTCCCATGAAAGCCCACGTGGCGGGTATCGCCATGGGCCTGATCAAGGACGGTGGCCGTTTTGCGGTGCTGACCGATATCCTGGGTGACGAAGACCACCTGGGTGACATGGACTTCAAGGTCGCAGGTACCACCAACGGCATTACCGCTTTGCAAATGGACATCAAAATCCAGGGCATCACCAAAGAAATCATGCAAGTCGCTTTGGCACAAGCCAAAGAAGCGCGTATGCACATTTTGGGCAAGATGCAGGAAGCGATGTCTGAGGCCAAGACCGAAGTGTCCAACTTTGCGCCACGCCTGTTCACCATGAAGATCAATCCGGACAAAATCCGTGACGTGATCGGTAAAGGCGGCTCGGTCATCCGAGCGTTGACCGAGGAAACCGGCACGCAAATCAACATTGACGAAGACGGCACCATCACCATCGCATCGGCTGACCCGGCCAAGGCTGAAGAAGCCAAACGCCGCATTCAGCAGATCACCGCTGAAGTGGAAATTGGCAAGGTCTATGAAGGCCCGATCACCAAAATTCTGGACTTCGGTGCGTTGGTTAACCTGCTGCCCGGCAAAGATGGTTTGCTGCACATCAGCCAGATCGCTCATGAACGCGTGGAGAAAGTGTCCGACTACCTGACCGAAGGCCAGATCATCAAGGTCAAGGTCATGGAGACGGACGAGAAGGGCCGCATCAAGCTGTCGATGAAGGCATTGTTGGACCGTCCTTCGCAGCCATCTAACCACGGTGGCGATCACAACTGATCAATCTTTCTGTAATCTGCCAATTTGAATTGCTATTTATTGGATAGCAAACTATTGATGACTGACAGGGACTACCCAGCGATATGACCATGAAAGCGATTGAAATCACCTCGTTTGGCGCGCCCGACGTGTTGCGTCTGACAGAGCGCCGCGTGCCCGTTGTAGGTGCTGGGGAATTGTTGATTCGCGTGACCGCCAGCGGTGTAAACCGCCCTGACGTGTTACAGCGCACCGGCAACTACCCGGTGCCACCCGGGGCCTCGGACATTCCGGGCCTGGAAGTGGCGGGTGTGATCGAAGCGGGTGATACAGCGGAACTGGCGCGAGCCGGTTTCGCCGTGGGTGATCGCGTGTGCGCTTTGGTCGCAGGTGGTGGTTACGCAGAGCTGTGTGTTGCCCCTGTGGTGCAATGCCTGCCGATTCCTGCAGGGTTGAGTGACGTGGAGGCCGCGGCGTTGCCCGAGACCTTTTTCACAGTCTGGAGTAACGTGTTTGACCGGGTGCGCTTGCAGCCGGGTGAGACGTTGCTGATTCAGGGCGGTACCAGTGGCATTGGCGTGACTGCGATTGCGTTGGCCAAAGCCTTTGGCTCAACCGTGATTGCCACGGCAGGAAGTGACGACAAGTGTGCTGCGTGTTTGGCGTTGGGGGCGGATCACGCCATCAATTACAAGACGCAGGATTTTGTCGAAGAAGTCAAACGGATCACGTTGGGTGCAGGTGTCAACGTGATTCTGGACATGGTGGCTGGCAGCTATGTCACCCGTGAAATTGAATGCCTGGCTGAAGATGGTCGGCTGGTCGTCATTGCGGTGCAAGGCGGCGTCAAGGCTGAGTTCAACGCCGGTTTGTTGCTGCGTCGCCGCCTGACGGTGACGGGTTCCACCTTGCGTCCACGTCCGGTGGCTTTCAAGGCAGCGATTGCCCAGGCCTTGAAGGCGCATGTCTGGCCGTTGTTGTCGAACGGAACGATCAAACCTGTCATTCACAGCGCGTTTGATGCAGCCGGTGATGACTCGGGCCGTGGCACCACAGACGGAATTCGCGGCGGTGCTGAAGATGAAAATCGCAGCGGTGCTGCGAAGGCGCATGCCCTGATGGAATCCAATCAACACGTCGGCAAGATAGTGTTGACTTGGGTCTAATCAGCAAAGGATTGATCATGAAAAAGAAATTGATTGCTGGCAACTGGAAGATGAACGGCACATTGGCTACCAATGAAGCACTTGTGACCGCGTTGGTTGCGGGTATCAAGGCGGCTGGTTTCGAAGGCCCCTTGGTAGCGCTTTGCGTGCCAATGGTCTATCTGTCCCAGGTTCAAAATCTGATCAAAGGCAGTGCAATCGATCTGGGTGCGCAAGATGTGTCCTCGCATGAATCAGGCGCGTTCACGGGGGAAACTTCGGTGGCTTCGCTGAAGGAGTTTGGTGTTCGCTATTGTCTGGTGGGTCACTCGGAGCGGCGCCAATACCATGGCGAAACAGATGCTGTGGTGGCGTTAAAAGTGCAACGGGCTTTGTCGGCGGGCATGACGCCCATCGTCTGTGTCGGTGAAACCCTGGCAGAGCGGGAGGGGGGTAAGACCGAAGAGGTCGTCAAACGCCAACTCGCCGCCGTCATTCACACCAATGGGCACTGCATCAGTGAAATTGTGGTGGCGTATGAGCCTGTTTGGGCCATTGGCACAGGCAAGGTTGCCACGATAGAACAAGCGCAAGAAGTGCATGCGGTTTTGCGCGCGCAGCTTCACGCGGCGACGGAATATGCAGATCGCATTCATATTTTGTACGGCGGTAGCATGAACGCAGCAAACGCGGCGCAATTGCTTGCGCAACCTGACATTGACGGCGGCTTGGTGGGCGGCGCGTCCCTCAAAGCCCCGGACTTCTTGACCATCATTGCTGCTGCCCGCTAAGCGCGGACGCAGCCTGTTTTCCCCTTAGGAGTAGAAATTGAACATCGTATTGAACATCATATTGGCAGTACAAATGCTGTCAGCCGTGGTCATGATTGGCCTCATTCTGGTGCAGCATGGCAAGGGTGCTGATATGGGGGCAGCCTTTGGAAGCGGAGGGTCGGGTAGCTTGTTTGGGGCCAGCGGTAGCGCCAACTTCTTGTCTCGCACAACAGCGGTTTTGGCAACGGTATTTTTTGTGGCCACTCTCCTCTTGGCCTATTTCGGCAATCTTCGTCCCGTCAGTTCAGGCAGCGTGCTCGAAGGTGTGGCCGCTGGAGTGCCCGTCGGTGCTACGTCGGCAGCCGTCAGTTCCGTCCCTGTTGCACCTGCTGTGCCAGCCTCGGGCGCGGCCCAGATTCCATCGAAGTAAATCGCACCTATTTGGGTCTGTTGCGCAACGAATCAAGCCCTTTTTCAGGGTAAACTCTGAGTCGTTCGGAGAGCAAAAACCATTGGGTTCCTCACGTAATCCGGATAGTTAATACGACAGCCGTCGTGGTGAAATTGGTAGACACGCTATCTTGAGGTGGTAGTGGCGAAAGCTTTGCGAGTTCGAGTCTCGCCGACGGCACCAACACTTCGCAGTGAACAGAACTTTAACGGCCTTTAAATTGCTCAGATGAACCTCGATCAATATCTCCCCGTTTTTTTGTTCATTCTGGTCGGAATTGCTGTTGGCATCGTGCCGCAGGTCATTGGTTATATTTTGGGCCCCAACCGGCCCAATGCGGCAAAGAACTCACCTTATGAATGTGGCTTCGAGGCTTTTGAAGATGCCCGTATGAAGTTTGACGTTCGTTATTATTTGGTGGCGATTCTTTTCATTCTGTTTGACCTGGAAATTGCATTTTTATTTCCTTGGGCGGTGTCGCTGAAGGAAATCGGGCCTTTGGGCTTTTGGTCGGTGATGGTCTTTTTAAGTATTTTGGTAGTGGGCTTTGTCTACGAGTGGAAAAAGGGTGCTCTTGATTGGGAGTAGCGCCCGGTCACTGAACATCTAACCTAGGCATCACAGGGCACAAAACATGGCAATTGAAGGCGTATTTAAAGAAGGTTTCATGACGACGTCGTATGACTCCGTCATGAATTGGGCCAAAACGGGTTCGCTGTGGCCTATGTCGTTCGGCTTAGCCTGTTGTGCAGTGGAGATGATGCATGCTGCGGCTGCCCGTTACGACATCAGTCGATTTGGCGCCGAGGTGTTTCGTGCCAGTCCACGCCAGTCGGATCTGATGATTGTGGCTGGCACGTTGTGCAACAAGATGGCACCTGCGTTGCGCAAGGTGTACGACCAAATGTCCGAGCCGCGTTGGGTCATCAGCTTGGGTTCCTGCGCCAACGGGGGCGGTTATTACCACTACAGCTACTCTGTGGTTCGGGGTTGTGATCGCATTGTGCCTGTCGATGTTTATGTTCCGGGTTGCCCGCCTACCGCTGAGGCGCTTCTTTACGGCATCATCCAGTTGCAACAAAAAATTCGCCGCACCCAGACCATCGCTCGCGCCTGAAAGTATTTTGAATGACTGCTTTCGCTGTTGATCCCGAAGTTTTAAAAGCTAATGTTGTTGTTGCATTGGGTGATAAAGCTGTGCGTGTGAGTGTCGCCTTGGGTGAAGTCACTGTGGTGGTGTCGGCCCTTAATTACCTGGAGTCAGCCCAAATACTCAAGGACTCGCCGCTCTGTCGTTTCGAGATGTTGGTTGACCTGTGTGGTGTGGATTATTCCGAGTACAAAGACAATCGCGAGGGTGAGTACAGTGCGGGTCGCTATTGCGTGGTTTCCCACTTGCTGTCTGTCAGCCTGAATCAACGAATTCGCCTAAAGGTTTTTGCACCGAAAAATGATGTGCCAGTGGTTGCTTCACTGTGTAATGTTTGGGCTGCAGTTAACTGGTTTGAGCGTGAAGCATTTGACTTGTTTGGGATAATTTTTGAAGGCCACAATGACCTGCGCCGCATTTTGACGGACTACGGTTTTATAGGTCATCCATTCCGCAAGGATTTCCCGACGACGGGACATGTCGAGATGCGTTATGACGCCGAGCAAAAGCGGGTAATTTATCAACCTGTTTCCATCGAACCTCGCGAGATCACGCCACGCATCATCCGCGAAGATAACTATGGAGGCCTGCACTGAGCGATTGTTCGTTTGAGTGATTTTTATGGCAGAGATTAAAAACTACACGCTGAACTTTGGACCTCAACATCCGGCTGCTCATGGCGTATTGCGTTTGGTGCTGGAGCTGGACGGTGAGGTGATCCAGCGGGCAGATCCTCACATTGGACTGCTGCATCGCGCTACCGAGAAATTGGCTGAAAGTAAGACGTTCATTCAAAATCTGCCTTACATGGACCGTCTGGATTACGTGTCCATGATGTGCAATGAGCATGCGTACTGCCTTGCGATAGAGAAGTTGATGGGCATTGAGGTGCCTGAGCGAGCACAGTACATCCGTGTGATGTTTTCAGAAATCACCCGGCTTCTCAATCACCTGTTGTGGGTGGGTGCGCATGGACTTGACTGTGGCGCGATGACTTTGCTGCTCTATGCGTTTCGTGAGCGCGAAGATTTGTTTGACATGTATGAAGCAGTCAGTGGTGCACGTATGCACGCTGCCTACTTCCGGCCAGGCGGCGTTTACCGCGACTTGCCGGAGACCATGCCGCAGTACAAAGCGAACAAGATTCGCAATGCCAAGGCCATTAAAGAACTCAATACCAACCGTAATGGGTCATTGTTGGATTTCATTGATGATTTCACGCAGCGTTTCCCCGGTTATCTGGCCGAATACCATACCCTTTTGACTGATAACCGTATCTGGAAACAGAGGACCGTTGGAATTGGGGTTGTGACGCCTGAGCGCGCCATGAACCTCGGTTTCACCGGTGCCATGTTGCGTGGATCGGGCGTGGCGTGGGATTTGCGCAAAAAACAGCCCTACGATGTTTATGACCGTATGGATTTTGACATTCCCGTCGGCAAAACCGGTGACTGCTATGACCGTTATCTGGTGCGCATGGAAGAGATGAAGCAGTCCAACCACATCATCAAGCAATGCGTGGATTGGTTGCGTGTGAATCCTGGCCCGGTCATTACGGACAACCACAAAGTGGCTGCACCGAACCGTGAGTCCATGAAGTCCAACATGGAAGAGTTGATTCACCACTTCAAGTTGTTCACCGAAGGGTTCCACGTGCCTGAAGGAGAAGCCTACGCGGCTGTCGAGCATCCTAAGGGCGAGTTTGGTATTTACCTGGTGAGCGATGGTGCGAATAAACCTTATCGCCTCAAAATTCGTGCGCCCGGCTTTGCACATTTGGCTGGTTTAAATGAAATGGCCAGCGGTCACATGATCGCTGATGCGGTCGCCATCATTGGCACTATGGACATTGTGTTTGGGGAGATTGACCGATGATCTCTGAAATTACCAGAGCGCGTTTTGATCGCGAAGTGGCGAAGTACCCTGCGGACCAAAAGCAGTCAGCCGTAATGGCTTGTCTGGCGATTGTTCAGCAAGAGCTTGGCTATGTCAGTATTGAAAGTGAAAAGCTGGTCGCCGATTATTTAAGTATGGCACCCATTGCCGTGCATGAAGTCACTACTTTTTATAACATGTACAACCAGCGTCCGGTTGGCAAGTACAAGCTGAATGTTTGTACCAATTTACCCTGTCAATTGCGTGATGGTGCTGCAGCACTCAGACACCTTGAGTACAAGTTAGGCATCCACATGGGTGAAACCACCCCAGATGGTTTGTTTACTCTCCAGCAAAGTGAATGCTTGGGTGCCTGTGCGGATTCTCCCGTGTTACTAGTGAATGATCGTTCGATGTGCAGCTTTATGTCCAATGACAAATTGGATCAACTGGTGGATGGATTGCGCGCCTGCGGGTCAAATCAAGCGACAGAGGTGAAAGCATGATGTCTGCTGAAAAAATGCTCTCCCAATTTCAAGCGAATGGCGTTGAAACCTGCTTTCATGGGCGACACATTAACCCGCAAATCTACGCAGAGTTGAATGGTGCAAATTGGCGCCTGAAAGACTATGAATCACGGGGTGGTTATCAGGCGTTGCGAAAAATCTTGGGTAAGGATGGTTCGCCCCCCCTCGAGGATGGAACTCCGGCTGGTCTTACGCAAGACCAGGTAATTGCCATCGTTAAAGAATCCGCTCTTCGCGGGCGTGGTGGTGCTGGATTCCCGACTGGCTTGAAATGGAGCTTCATGCCCCGTCAGTTCCCTGGTCAAAAGTATTTGGTTTGCAACTCCGATGAAGGTGAACCGGGGACTTGCAAAGATCGAGATATTCTGCAATTCAATCCCCATATCGTGATTGAAGGCATGATCATTGCCGCGTATGCCATGGGTATTTCTGTGGGGTATAACTATATTCATGGCGAAATTTTTGCAAGCTATGACAGATTTGAAGAGGCGCTTGAAGAAGCCCGCGCAGCTGGTTTGCTGGGAAATCAGATTTTGGGAAGCAACTTCACTTTCCAACTGCATGGTGCCCATGGATTTGGAGCCTACATTTGCGGCGAAGAAACTGCGTTGCTGGAATCACTGGAAGGTAAAAAGGGTCAGCCACGTTTTAAGCCACCTTTTCCTGCCAGCTTTGGTATGTACGGAAAACCCACCACCATTAACAACACGGAAACCTTTGCGGCGGTGCCGTGGATCATCCGTAATGGGGGTGCCGCTTACCTTGCGTGCGGCAAGCCTAACAATGGCGGCACCAAGATCTATTCGGTGAGTGGTGATGTTGAGCGTCCAGGCAATTATGAGATCCCGTTGGGTACGCCGTTTTCAACGTTGTTGGAATTGGCCGGTGGCGTTCGTAACGGGCGTCAACTTAAAGCAGTAATTCCTGGCGGCTCGTCGTCGCCCATTCTCCCTGCTGACATCATGATGTCATGCACCATGGACTATGACTCCATCGCTAAGGCAGGTTCCATGCTCGGCTCTGGGGCGGTGATTGTCTTAGATGACAGTCGTTGCATGGTCAAGTCCTTGCAGCGTTTGAGTTACTTCTACATGCATGAGTCCTGTGGCCAATGCACGCCATGCCGCGAGGGAACAGGTTGGTTGTCACGTATGGTGGACCGTATTGAGACCGGGCATGGTCGCCCAAGCGATATGGATTTGCTGAATTCAGTAGCGGACAACATTCAGGGACGTACGATTTGCGCCTTGGGTGATGCAGCAGCAATGCCTGTGCGCGCCATGATTAAACATTTCCGCCATGAGTTTGAGTACCACGTCGAGCACAAAACCTGTATGGTTCCCGCTTACGTTTGACCGAGCAATGAACCGAGCAACCCAGCGAGCGATAGCACGAGCCTAAAAAGATGATTGAAATCGAACTCGACGGCAAGAAGGTGGATATTGTTGAAGGCAGCATGATCATGCACGCCGCCGACAAAGCGGGTACCTACATCCCCCACTTTTGCTATCACAAGAAGCTTAGTATTGCCGCAAATTGCCGCATGTGTTTGGTTGACGTTGAGAAAATGCCCAAGCCTATGCCGGCCTGTGCAACTCCTGTCACGCAGGGAATGATTGTTCGCACCAAGAGTGACAAGGCCATCAAGGCGCAGCAGTCGGTCATGGAATTCCTCTTGATCAATCACCCCCTTGATTGCCCGATTTGCGATCAGGGTGGTGAATGTCAGTTGCAGGACCTTGCTGTTGGCTACGGCGGTTCCTCCTCTCGGTACGAAGAGGAAAAGCGCGTGGTCGCGATCAAAGATGTTGGTCCATTGATCTCTATGCAAGAGATGAGTCGGTGCATTCACTGCACCCGATGTGTTCGTTTTGGTCAGGAAGTCGCTGGCGTGATGGAGTTGGGTATGTCTCACCGCGGTGAGCATGCAGAAATCGAGACCTTTGTGGGCACTTCAGTTGACTCTGAGTTGTCGGGCAACATGATTGACATATGCCCCGTAGGCGCGTTGACCAGCAAGCCGTTTCGCTACAGCGCCCGTACCTGGGAGCTCGCGCGCCGTAAGTCAGTCAGTCCGCATGACTCGACCGGTGCCAACCTGATTATTCAGGTTAAAAATAACAAGGTCATGCGTGTCGTTCCGCTTGAAAACGAAGAGGTTAACGAGTGCTGGATTGCAGACCGTGACCGCTTCTCGTACGAAGCGTTAAACAGTGAAGAGCGTTTGACTAGCCCCATGTTAAAGCAGGGTGGCGACTGGAAAGCAGTCAATTGGCAAACTGCACTTGAGTATGTTGCAAATGGCCTGAAGCAAATCAAGGCCGACTTCGGTGCGCAAAGTATTGGAACCTTGGTTAGCCCGCACAGCACATTGGAGGAACTGCATCTTGCTGCATTATTCACGCGTGCCATGGGCAGTGAAAATATTGACTATCGTCTGCGCAATTCAACGTTTCCTGTGGCAATCAATTCACCTCAAGGCAAACCAGCCGTGAGGTGGTTGGGTAGGTCCATCGCATCACTGTCTAAATTGCAGCGAGTGTTGGTTGTAGGCTCAAACCTTCGCAAGGATCACCCGCTTTTCGCACAGAGAATTCGCCAGTCTGTCCGCATGGGATGTGCTGCTCATGCTATCAATTCAGAATCGTTTGACTGGGCAATGCCTTTAGCTAACGCGCCCTTGGTTGCGTCGACTGACTGGGTTCGTTATTTGGCCGAGATTGCCGCGGTTGTTGGGTCCGAGAAGGGTGTAGTCGCCCCTGTTGATGTTTCTGCAAGCAGTGCCACTGTCGTTCAAATTGCCAAGTCGCTGCTGAGTGGTGACAGAAAAGCGATCTTGCTCGGCAATGCTTGCGCGCACCATGCCCGAGCGGACAGTATCCTGACGCTTGCAAACTGGATTGGTGTGCAAACAGGTGCAACCGTGGGTTACCTGAGTGAGGCAGCTAACACCGTTGGTGCGCAGGTGGCCAACGCTATGCCTACACGCAACGGCCTGAATGCGGCGCAAATGCTGTCGGGTGGCTTGAAGGCCGTGGTGCTCTTAAACAATGAACCTGAGTTTGATTCGTCTGCTGGGCGTGCTGCTGTCAAGGCTTTGGGGGCTTGCCAGATGGTGGTGACGCTTAGCCCGTTCAAAGCCAATATGGAATTCAGCGACGTTCTGCTGCCAATCGCGCCATTTACCGAGACACCAGGTACCTTTGTAAATGCCGAGGGCCGTATTCAGGGCTTTCACGCAGTCGTTAAGCCATTGGGTGAAACTCGACCTGCTTGGAAAGTCTTGCGCGTGCTTGCCAATCTTTTAAGTCTTCCAGGTTTCGATTTTGAATCTACGTCAGACATATTAAAGAGTCTGCTCAACCACCAAACGACCGATTCAACCTCAGTGTCGACTGACAGACTTAGCAACACGTCAGTGGGTGAGGTTGACTTAACCGCCACCACTGGTGAACCGGTCGTGGCGTCCATTTATGCACTGGATGGCATCGTCAGGCGAGCAGCATCACTTCAACTGACCGCTGATGCGGTGTCCTCCAATGCGAGTCATGGAGTCGCTGCATGATTGATGCCATTTTTTCTGCCGGGCAAGGGCTCATTCATGCGAGCTGGTGGATTGATGCTGCTTGGCCGGTTCTTTGGAATCTAATCAAAATAATGGTATTGGTTGCGCCGCTGATGGGCGCCGTTGCTTATTTGACACTGTGGGAGCGCAAGTTGATTGGCTGGATTCAAATTCGGATCGGCCCTAACCGTGTGGGCCCATTTGGATTGCTTCAGCCCATTGCGGATGCGTTGAAGTTATTGGGTAAAGAAATTCTTGTGCCCACCGCGGCCAACAAAGGACTATTTTTGCTGGGACCAATTTTGACCATCATGCCTGCCATGGCGGCTTGGGCAGTCATTCCATTTGGCCCAGAAACTGCGCTAGCTAATGTGAACGCTGGATTGTTGTTCATTATGGCGATCACGTCCATGGAGGTATATGGCGTGGTCATTGCCGGCTGGGCGTCAAATTCCAAGTACGCGTTTCTTGGCGCACTACGGGCTTCCGCCCAGATGGTGAGTTATGAAATTGCCATGGGTTTCTGCTTGGTGGTTGTGTTGATGGTGTCTGCGAGCATGAACATGACGGATATCGTGACAGGGCAAGGCAAAGGATACTTCGCGGCGATGGGATTAAATTTTCTGTCTTGGAACTGGCTTCCTTTGCTGCCTATTTTCATGGTCTACATTATTTCCGGGCTGGCTGAAACCAATCGTCATCCTTTTGACGTGGTTGAAGGTGAATCGGAAATTGTGGCCGGACACATGGTCGAGTATTCGGGTATGTCATATGCCATGTTCTACCTCGCTGAATATGCCAATATGTGGCTGATATCCATTTTGGCGGCCATCATGTTCTTAGGGGGCTGGTTGCCACCACTTGACAGTGCGTTGCTGAACTGGATTCCTGGCTGGATTTGGCTCGGTATGAAAACTTGTGCCGTTGTTACTCTATTCATATGGATTCGAGCCACTTTGCCACGATTTCGTTACGATCAAATCATGCGATTGGGTTGGAAGATTTTTATTCCTCTGACTTTGGTTTGGTTGGTCGTGGTCGGTGCGTGGATGCAAACCTCCTTCAATATCTGGAAGTAAACGCAGTTTCATATGTCCGCACCAACTTCAACACTTCCCGTTCCCGCTTTTTCGCTCAAGGACTTTTTCTCCAGTTTCATGCTGGTGGAGTTGTTCAAAGGCTTGGCCCTGACGGGAAAATACGCTTTTCGACGTAAAGTCACAATTCAATTTCCAGAAGAAAAGACGCCGCTAAGTCCCCGGTTTCGCGGACTACATGCACTGCGTCGCTATGAAAACGGTGAGGAGCGATGTATTGCTTGCAAGCTCTGTGAGGCCGTTTGCCCAGCGATGGCCATTACTATCGAGTCAGAAGTTCGCGGTGATGGGTCACGTCGTACCAGTCGGTACGATATTGATTTGACCAAATGCATTTTTTGCGGCTTCTGCGAGGAGAGTTGCCCCGTTGACTCCATTGTTGAAACTCACATTCTTGAGTATCACGGTGAAAAGCGCGGCGATCTTTACTTCACTAAAGAAATGCTGCTCGCAGTGGGTGATCGGTATGAGCGCGAAATTGCAGCCAACCGTGCCGTCGATGCCAAGTACCGCTGATTCAACTTTAGCTTCACCAACGCGTCACGACTTACACGATAAATAAAGATCTGATTCATGGATGTCAAGACTGGTTTTTTCTATTTGTTTTCGGCAATTTTGCTATTTGCATCATTTCGCGTCATCACGGCTCGAAATCCTGTTTATGCGGCCCTGTATTTGGTACTGGCATTCGCTCAAGCCGCAGCGCTTTGGATGTTGCTGAAGGCTGAGTTTTTGGCTATTACGCTGGTGCTTGTTTATGTGGGTGCCGTGATGGTCCTATTTCTCTTTGTTGTGATGATGTTGGACATCAACGTAGACAGCGTTCGACAGGGTTTTTGGAAACACTTCCCGGTGGCTGCGACGATTGGTGCGGTGATGGCGTTAGAAATGGCTGCTGTTCTAATAGGTGGTTTTCGAGGTATTGAAACACCCAAAGAAGCGGTTGGCCAGTTAGTGGGTCAAGCTTCAAACACCAAAGAGTTGGGTAAGCTGTTGTATTCGCAATATGTCTACCCACTGGAAATTGCGGCAGTCATCTTACTGGTTGCGATGATCGCTGCCATAGCCTTGACCTTGCGGCAGCGTAAGGACAGCAAATACACCAGTCCTTCTGATCAGGTGCGCGCTAAGGCCGGTGATCGCCTGACAGTGGTCAAAATGGATGCAACCAAATCTGCATTGCCAGTCGTAACTTCTGCTGCAGGGGAGGCTAGGGTATGACGCTCACACTCGGTCATTTTTTGTCTTTGGGAGCCATGCTATTCGCACTCTCGGTGATTGGTATTTTTCTGAACCGCAAAAATTTGATCATTCTTTTGATGGCGATTGAACTCATGCTGCTCGCTGTCAATATGAACTTCGTTGCGTTCTCCTACTACTTGCAGGATATGCACGGGCAAATTTTCGTGTTCTTTATTCTGACTGTTGCTGCTGCAGAGTCCGCTATCGGGTTGGCGATTCTGGTTCAGCTCTTCAGAAACAAGTCCAATATCAACGTGGACGAACTCAATACGCTTAAGGGCTAAACGAGGGTTTAAACACCCTTTAGTTTGTCAAAAGAACATCAAGATGAGTCAAACCCTATCTCAAACCACATTGTTGGTTGTCCCTCTTGCGCCACTAGTTGGCGCTATTTTGGCGGGCGTGTTGGGCACGTCGTTTGGCGGTAACTGGATGGGTCGCCGACTGGCCCACACGGTGACAATTTTGGGCGTGCTGGTAGCCTTCATTTTGTCTGCGTTGACATTGAAGAGTGTGGCTTTAGATGGCGCTCGCTTCAATGAAACCCTCTATACCTGGATGGTCGTGGGCGGCCTCAAAATGGAAATTGGCTTCCTGGTGGACGGACTCACAGCCATGATGATGTGTGTTGTAACCTTTGTCTCGCTCATGGTGCACATCTACACCATTGGGTACATGGAAGAAGACGAGGGCTACAACCGCTTCTTTGCCTACATATCACTGTTCACTTTTTCCATGTTGATGCTGGTGATGAGCAACAACATGCTCCAGCTTTTCTTTGGCTGGGAGGCTGTGGGACTTGTCTCGTATTTGCTAATTGGATTTTGGTTTAACAAGCCCACAGCCATTTTTGCAAACATGAAGGCCTTTTTGGTAAACCGCGTCGGCGACTTTGGGTTCATCCTGGGTATTGGCTTGATTGCAGCCTATGCGGGTACATTGAACTACGCTGAGGCGTTTGCCAAAGCTGATGAGCTGGCCAAATTGAGTTTCCCCGGCACCACTTGGATGTTGGCCACCGTGATATGCATCTGCCTGTTTATTGGAGCAATGGGTAAGTCGGCCCAGTTTCCTTTGCATGTTTGGTTGCCTGATTCCATGGAAGGACCGACGCCTATCTCTGCGTTGATCCATGCTGCAACCATGGTGACAGCCGGTATCTTCATGGTCGCACGCATGTCGCCACTGTTTGAGTTAAGCGACACCGCATTGAACTTTGTGATGGTGATTGGTGCCATCACCGCCTTGTTCATGGGTTTTTTGGGAATTATTCAAAACGATATCAAACGGGTCGTGGCGTATTCCACCCTGTCACAGTTGGGATACATGACGGTGGCTCTGGGCGCATCGGCCTACTCGGTCGCTGTATTCCATCTGATGACTCACGCATTTTTCAAGGCCTTGCTTTTTTTAGCCGCTGGCTCGGTGATCATGGGCGTTCACCACAACCAGGATATTCGTTGGATGGGTGGTCTGCGTAAATACATGCCAATCACTTGGATGACCTCATTGCTGGGCTCACTGGCATTGATTGGTACGCCGCTGTTTGCCGGTTTTTACTCCAAAGATGAAATCATTCTTGCCGTTCACGCCAGCACACTACCTGCGGCGGGATTTGCTTA
Source organism: Burkholderiales bacterium (assembly GCA_031419575.1). Lineage (GTDB taxonomy): Bacteria > Pseudomonadota > Gammaproteobacteria > Burkholderiales > Burkholderiaceae_C > JANYCG01. The sequence continues at coordinate 15,907 of JANOLC010000627.1, forward strand.
CTTTGCGGTGCTGGCGGGCGTGTTCGTGACCGCTTTCTATTCTTTCCGAATGTACTTTCTGGTGTTTCATGGCAAAGAGCGATTTGATCAAAATCCAGATGCCCATCATGATGACCATAGTCTCCATGATCGCGGCCATCATGCTGAACATGCGAAACCCCATGAGTCCCCTTGGGTCGTGACAGTTCCTTTGATTTTGTTGGCAATCCCTTCCGTGGTGATTGGATTCATCACCATACAACCCATGTTGTTTGGTGATTTCTTCAAGGATGCAATCTTCGTCAACGATGAGATCCATAAAGCGATGGAAATTCTGCGTGAGGATTTTCACGGACCGGCACAGCTTGCGCTGCATGGATTAACGTCCGCACCGTTTTGGTTGGCTTTGAGTGGTGTCGCGCTATCCTATTACATGTATATGGTGAATCCGGCATTGCCAACGGCGATCAAGGCCAAAGCGATGCCTTTGTATAACTTGCTTGAAAACAAGTACTACCTCGATTGGTTTAACGAAAACGTATTGGCACGCGGTGCACGCGCCTTGGGTACCGGTCTATGGAAAGGGGGCGATGAGGCGTTGATTGACGGTGCATTGGTCAACGGCTCGTGGCGGCTTGTTAATTGGGTGTCTGGTGTTACGCGTTGGTTGCAAACGGGTTACTTGTATCACTACGCTCTGGCGATGATTCTTGGAATTTTTGTGCTGATGACCTATTTCGTCTGGTTGAAGTGAATATTTTTAAAAACAGCTTTCACAAAGATATCTTCCACGCTATCGGAGAACTATAAAAATGGGTTTGTTGAGTCTGGCTATCTGGACACCGATTGTGTTTGGTGTCGTGCTGTTGGCCTTGGGAAGAGATGATCAGGCGCGCTCTGTACGTTGGGTCGCCTTGATTGGTGCGGTCATCAGTTTTATGGTGACGTTGCCGCTCTATGCCGAGTTCAAACTTGGTACGGCCGCCATGCAGTTTGTTGAGAGGGCCCCGTGGATTGAGCGATTCAACGTCAACTACCACGTTGGACTGGATGGCATTTCATTTTGGTTTGTATTGCTGACGGCGTTTATCAACGTCATTGTTGTGATTGCGGGATGGGAAGTTATCACCCGACGTGTCAACCAGTACATGGGCGCATTCCTGATTTTGAGTGGTTTGATGATCGGTGTATTCAGTGCATTGGACGGCCTGTTGTTCTATGTATTCTTTGAAGCCACTCTTATCCCTATGTACCTCATCATTGGTATTTGGGGTGGTCCGAACAAGATTTATGCGGCGTTCAAGTTTTTCTTGTATACCTTGCTTGGTTCATTGTTGATGTTGATTGCGCTGATCTTTTTGTACACCAAGTCGGGTGGCAGTTTTGATCTGGCAACCTGGCACAAACTCCCTCTCGGTGGCACTGTTCAGACCCTGCTTTTCTTCGCGTTCTTCTCAGCATTTGCCGTGAAAGTGCCCATGTGGCCGGTACATACTTGGTTGCCTGATGTGCACGTTGAGGCGCCAACAGGGGGTTCTGCGGTGCTGGCCGCCATCATGTTAAAACTAGGTGCTTACGGCTTTTTGAGGTTCTCAATGCCGATTGCACCGGACGCCTCGCGCGAATGGGCTTGGTTGATGATTGCCCTGTCCTTGACTGCTGTGGTCTACGTGGGCCTGGTCGCCATGGTTCAGCGCGACATGAAGAAGCTGGTGGCGTATTCCTCCGTGGCTCACATGGGGTTTGTGACATTGGGTTTTTTCATCTTCAACGATTTAGGGGTGGCGGGCGGTATCGTGCAAATGATCGCCCACGGTTTTGTGTCAGCGGCCATGTTCCTGTCCATTGGTGTGTTGTATGACCGCATGCACTCTCGCGAAATTGCCAGTTATGGCGGCGTGGTCAATACCATGCCCAAATTCACCGCGTTTGCACTACTGTTCGCCATGGCGAATTGTGGTCTGCCCGCTACGGCAGGATTTGTGGGTGAGTGGATGGTGATTGTGGGCGCTGTCAAAGCTAACTTCTGGTTGGGTTTTGCGGCGGCCAGTGCGTTGATATTCGGTGCGGCTTACACGTTGTGGATGTTCAAGCGGGTCTACCTTGGCCCAGTGGCGAACGACCAAGTCAAAGCGCTGGTGGACATCAACGCCCGAGAGTTTTTCATGATGTCTTTGCTGGCAATTGCTGTCATGTGGATGGGTATTTATCCCAAACCATTTACTGACGTGATGGACACCTCGGTCGCCGAGTTGCTCAAGCACGTCGCAACTTCCAAGTTGAAGTGAAATACGGGTTTGTTCAGTTTTGACGGAACACGCTGAAATACGAGACCAAGGCAATGATTGACAAACTAAGTTGGATCACGGTTTATCCCGAGATTATTTTGGCAGTGATGGCGTGTGTGATTGCGCTAATCGACTTGGGTGTCAAAAGCCCCAGGCGTACACTGACCTACACCGCGACCTTGTCCACATTGGGCGTTGTTGCACTGTTACAAGCCATGTATGCCAGCGGTGGCGCAACCGCCTACGGTTTCGGCAACATGGTGGTGAGCGATTCAATGGGCAATTGGCTCAAGTGTTTTGCAACCTTGGCTGTGATGGTGTCACTGGTGTACGGTCGCCCTTACGCAGCTGACCGCGATATGTTGCGGGGCGGAGAGTTGTTCTCACTCAGTATGTTTGCATTGCTTGGCATGTTTATCATGATTTCGGGCAACAACTTCCTGGTGATCTACATGGGTTTGGAGTTGCTGACGCTCTGCAGCTACGCGTTGGTAGCGTTGCGCCGCGATAACGCCACTGCCTCAGAGGCGGCCATGAAGTATTTTGTACTGGGTGCCATGGCCTCCGGGTTTTTGCTTTATGGCCTGTCCATGATGTACGGTGCTACCGGCTCGCTGGATGTGAATGCGGTGTTTAAAGCCATTGCCTCTGGGCAAGTCAAGCATCAGGTTCTGGTGTTTGGTCTTGTGTTCGTGGTGTCTGGGCTTGCTTTCAAGCTGGGCGTTGTGCCATTTCACATGTGGATCCCTGATGTGTACCAGGGGGCGCCAACGGCGGTGACCCTGCTCATTGGCGGCGCACCCAAATTGGCTGCCTTTGCGATTTGCATCCGCCTGCTGGTGGAGGGCATGCTTCCCCTGGCCCCCGACTGGCAACAAATGCTGATGGTGTTGAGCATTGGCTCTCTGTTCATTGGCAACCTGGCGGCCATCGCCCAAACCAATTTGAAGCGCATGCTGGCCTTCTCGACGATTTCCCAAATGGGCTTTGTGCTGTTGGGTTTGATGTCCGGATTTGTTAACGGCAACACTTTGTCGGCGGCCAACGCCTACAGTTCATCCATGTTTTATGTCATCACGTATGTGTTGACGACACTGGCCAGCTTTGGCGTTATTTTGCTGCTGGCCCGCGATGGGTTTGAAAGTGAAGAGATTTCAGACTTTGCGGGCTTGAACCAACGCAGCCCTTTGTATGCCGCCATCATGGCCATTTGCATGTTTTCGCTAGCCGGCATTCCCCCCATGGTCGGCTTCTACGCCAAGCTGTCGGTATTGCAATCATTGATTGCGTCGGGCCAGTCCGTTCACATTGGGCTGGGTGTGTTCGCCGTGATGATGTCGTTGATTGGTGCGTTCTACTACCTGCGGGTTGTCAAGGTCATGTACTTTGATGAGCCCATCACGGTGAGCACGGTATCGGCCCCTGCAGACGTGCGTGCGGTTTTGTCCATCAATGGCGCGATGATATTGATTCTGGGCATCATGCCCGGTGGTTTGATGTCATTGTGCGCCAAGGCTGTCATTCAGATGTTGGGGACTTAAGCCGCAATGGCTTGTTGGTTGATTGCTGGTGCTTTTGACTTGATCATTGGTAGGGGCCCATGAAAGTGCTGGATTTGTTTTGTGAGCACCAGCATGTATTCGAGGGCTGGTTTGCCTCCGAGGCCGATTTTCTGAGTCAACTGGACCGCGGCTTGGTGCAGTGCCCTCTGTGCGGCAGCGCCACCATTAAAAAGCGACTGAGTGCCCCCCGTCTTAACTTGGGTGCTGCACGGAACGAGCCTCAGACCAGCAACGAGCTGGCAGTCGCCAAGCCCACCGACACGGAGCCGTCGCTGACGGCAGCTTGGTTAGCGCTGGCTAAACGTATTCTGGCCAACACCGATGACGTAGGTGATAAATTCGCCGAGGAAG
>JANOLC010000628.1:0-2245 GCA_031419575.1 Burkholderiales bacterium
GAGATGGCCAAGCAATATCCGCAGGTCACGGTGGATAAATTTCACATTGATATCCTCACGGCCCACTTCGTCCAGCGCCCGGATTTCTTTGACGTGGTGGTGGCCAGCAATTTGTTTGGCGACATTCTCAGCGACCTGGGGCCCGCTTGCACTGGCACGATTGGCATTGCGCCCAGTGCCAATCTGAATCCACAACGCTTGTTTCCCTCACTGTTCGAACCCGTTCATGGCTCTGCGCCTGACATTGCAGGCCAAGGCATCGCTAACCCTATCGGGCAAATCTGGTGTGGTGCTTTGATGCTGGACTTTTTGGGGTATCGCGCTGCGCACGATGCTGTGTTGAGCGCGATCGAGAAAACACTCGAACCCCACAGCGGCGCACCCAGAACGCCGGACATGGGTGGCACCGCCAGTACCAGCGACTTGGGACGCGCGATTGCAGAGGTTGTGGCACCTGGGGTTACCCATCCGTGACCCATGCGGTTTGAGAGATGGGTTTGATTTTCTTGCTGAGGTTGTGGAGTTTCGTCAACCTTTTTTTAATGTGGGGCATCATTTTTCCTCTGAAATATGTATCCCTCTTCATTAAGGGAGGCATCCAAAACAGTCTAGAATTCTCATTCGCATTTTGGTATTGCCGGGCAGTTTGGTGACGATTGAATATTTTTGATCTCCGTGAACTTTGGGTGGTGCAAGCTGCAAAAGTTGTTTTTTTGTGAATGAGCGATTCCTTGGGTTTGTTGACCTAACGATTCGCCAGATGCAAAGACATAAAATTTTGAAAAACATTTCGATCAACTCTGCTTCCATACAAGGGGTTCTTTGTGAATAAAACCGAACTGATTGAGCACATTGCAAAACACGCTGACATTTCCAAGGCTGCCGCGACCCGGTCGCTGGAGTCAACGATCGGTGCGATCAAGACAACGTTAAAAAAAGGCGGGTCGGTTTCCTTGGTGGGTTTTGGTACGTTCGCTGTCGGCAAAAGGGCTGCGCGAGTGGGTCGTAACCCCCGCACCGGCGATGCGATTAAAATCAAAGCAGCCAAAGTGCCAAAGTTTCGTCCCGGCAAAGCTTTGAAAGATGCTTTGAATTAAATAGTTTTCAGGTTGGGTGATTAGCTCAGTTGGTAGAGCGGCGCCTTTACACGGCGTAGGTCGGCGGTTCGAGCCCGTCATCACTCACCACCCAATCAAAGGCGAACCCAGGGTTCGCTTTTTTGCTTTTTAGCGGAGATTTAGCCCATGTTTGATTTCGTACGCAAGCACACAAAAACCTTGATGTTCGTGATGTTCTTGTTGATCATTCCCTCATTTGTGTTGTTTGGTATAGATGGCTACAACAGCATGAGAGACAAAGGCGAGGCGGTTGCACGCATTGGCAGCCAAGAGATCAGTCAATCTGAATGGGACAACGCCCACAAAAATGAAGTGGATCGCATTCGTGCTTCCATGCCCAATGTAGATCCCAAAATGCTGGATTCCGCGGAGGCCCGCTATGCAACGTTGGAGCGCCTTGTGCGCGAGCGCGTGCTGGCTGAAGCCGCAGACAGTTTGAAGCTGCAAACCAGCGATGCCAAATTGGCCCGCGAGCTACAACAAAACGAAACTATAGCTTCGCTACGCAAGCCTGATGGCACGCTGGACATGGATCGCTATCGCCAGTTGGCCGGTAGCCAGGGGCTGACCCCCGAGGGGTTTGAGGCACGTGTTCGCCGAGACATCTCGGCAAACCAGGTGGAAGGTGGCATCACCAAGACGGGGTTTGTGATGCCTTTGCAGGCGGATGTGTCGTTGAATGCTTTTTTTGAGAAACGTGAAATCCAATTTGTAAGTTTGCTCCCCGCTGATTACGCATCCAAAGTCACACCAACGGCAGCAGAGTTGGAGTCTTTCTACAAAGACAACCAAGCGATGTTCAAGGCACCGGAGTCGGCCAATGTGGAGTACGTCACGCTCGACCAGGAAGCGGTCAAAAAATCAATCTCAATCAACGAGGTGGATTTGAAATCCTACTTTGAGCAAAATCAGGCACGCCTGAGTGGCAATGCAGAGCGCCGTGCCAGCCACATTCTGATCAATGCGCCTAAAACGGCATCGACGCAAGAGCGTGAAAAAGCGAAAGCCAAAGCCCAAGAGTTGTTGGGCGTAGTGCGTAAATCACCCGATACCTTTGCCGAAGTTGCCAAGAAAAACTCGGAAGATGTGGGCTCCTCTGTGGCGGGCGGTGATCTGGACTTCTTCGC
>JANOLC010000629.1:0-5270 GCA_031419575.1 Burkholderiales bacterium
GTATTACTGGCGATGAAATACTTTGAGGTGTGGGTTGTTGCCAACTGGGCTTGGTGGCAGGTATTTATTCCATTTGGTCTGGCCATCGCGTGGTGGTCTTGGGCAGACGCGACCGGCTATACAAAGCGCAAGGCGATGGAACGTGAAGATGCGCGCAAACAGGCGCGCATCGACAAGAACAAGGAAGCCATCGGCACACTCAACTCAAAACGGCGGCGGTAGGTCGTTAAACGTTCACACTGACTTCACGCCTTGTAGTCGTCCAGTACGGCACCCTTGCTGGCCGTTGAGGCGTTAAACGCAAACTTGGCCTGCACACCACGCAAGTAGCGCGGTGCTGGTGCCTTCCAGCCCTCGCGGCGCTTGGCAATTTCGGCCTCACTCACATTGAGTTCCAGCTTGAGCTGGCGGGAGTCAATGGTGATGGAGTCACCCTCATGGATGAAGGCAATCAGGCCACCTACCGCAGCCTCGGGCGCCACGTGACCCACCACCATGCCCCAGGTGCCACCCGAGAAACGACCATCGGTGATCAGGCCCACCGACTCACCCAGGCCTGCCCCAATCAGCGCTCCGGTAGGGGCCAGCATCTCTGGCATGCCAGGGCCGCCTTTGGGGCCAAGGTAGCGCAGCACCATCACATCACCCGCCACAATTTTGCCAGCCAAAATCGCGGACAAGGCGGATTGCTCGTCATCAAACACGCGCGCCGGGCCCGTCATCACCGGATTTTTCAGGCCGGTGATCTTGGCTACGCACCCTTCGGGCGACAGGTTGCCTTTCAAGATGGCCAGATGCCCCTGCTTGTACATGGGGTTGGTGATGGGGCGAATCACGTCCTGATCCGCGCGTGGCACATCAGGAATGTCCTTTAGCACCTCGGCAATGGTTTGCCCCGAGATGGTGAGGCAGTCGCCATGCAGCAAGCCAGCCACCAGCAGCGTTTTCATCACTTGCGGAATGCCACCAGCCACGTGCAGGTCCACAGCCAGGTATTTGCCGCTGGGTTTCAGATTGCACAATACGGGAGTTTTGACGCGAATGCGCTCGAAATCATCAATCGTCCACTCGACCTCGGCAGCATGCGCGATGGCCAAAAAGTGCAGCACGGCGTTGGTGGAGCCACCCGTGGCCATCACCACAGCTACCGCGTTTTCAAGGGCTTTCTTCGTGACGATGTCGCGTGGCTTGATGTCCTTCTTGATGGCTTCCATCAACACCTTGGCGGACTCCTTGGCCGAGTTCATTTTCTCGTCATGCGGATTGGCCATGGTGGACGAGTAGGGCAGGGACAGGCCCAGCGCTTCAAACGCAGACGACATGGTGTTGGCTGTGTACATGCCGCCGCAGGAACCGGTGCCGGGCACCGCGCGCTTCTCGATTTCCAGCAGGTCAAAGTCACTCAGGTTGCCCGCTGCGTTCTGGCCTACCGCCTCGAAAACGCTCACGATGTTGAGGTCTTGCCCCTTGTACCGGCCGGGCAGAATGGTGCCGCCGTACACATAGATGGCAGGCACGTTGGCGCGCAGCATGCCCATCATGCCACCGGGCATGTTTTTGTCGCAGCCACCGACCACCAGCACGCCGTCCATCCACTGGCCGCCCACGCAGGTCTCAATGCAATCGCTGATGACTTCGCGGCTGACCAGCGAATATTTCATGCCCTCGGTGCCCATGGCCATGCCGTCGGAAATGGTCGGTGTGCCAAACACCTGCGCATTGCCGCCTGCTTCTTCAATACCGGCAATGGCCGCGTCCGCCAGCCTTTGCAGACCGGAGTTACACGGTGTGATGGTGCTGTGCCCATTGGCCACACCGACCATGGGCTTCTTGAAGTCCTCTTCAACATAGCCCATGGCGTAAAACATGGAGCGGTTGGCAGCGCGCGATTTGCCTTCGGTGATGTTCTTGCTGCGTGGGTTCAGAATGACGGGTTTGATGTCCATGGTTTTTCCAGGTTGACGATGAGGGGGGTGAAACTTGTTGGCCAGGCGAGAGCCAAGGTGTGGAGCCGATTGGAAAGGTGCAAAATACTAGCATGCTTATTCACCCGCAAATCAACCCCATCGCGCTGCAAATCGGCCCGCTGGCCGTGCACTGGTACGGACTGACGTATCTCGCGGCCTTTGGCTTGTTCATGTTTCTGGGTAGTCGCCGTCTGCGCCATCCGCCGTTTGTGGGTATCACCGGGCACGGCGTCTGGTCGCGCAAGGATGTGGAAGACATTTTGTTTCTAGGTGTGATGGGCGTGGTGTTGGGCGGGCGCATTGGATATTGCCTGTTTTACAAGCCTGGTTATTACTTTTTCCGTCCACTTGAAATCCTGGCGGTTTGGCAAGGCGGCATGAGCTTTCATGGCGGCATGTTGGGGGTGGTTGGTTCGATGGTTTGGTTCTCCATCTCACGCAAACGTCCGTTCTGGCAGGTGGCTGATTTTGTAGCGCCTTGTGTCCCCACCGGGCTGGCGGCCGGGCGCATCGGCAACTTTATTAACGGCGAGTTATGGGGCCGCGTGGCTGACCCCAGCTTACCGTGGGCAATGATGTTCCGGGGTGCCGGCGACCAGCCACGCCACCCGTCGCAGGTGTACCAGTTCCTGTTGGAAGGGCTGCTGCTGTTTGTTCTGCTGTGGCTATACGCCCGAAAAGAACGAAAGGAAGGCCAGGTGGCGGCTGCGTTCCTGCTGGGTTACGGCGTGTTCCGCTTCATTGCCGAGTTCTTCCGTGAACCGGATGCGCATCTGGGTCTGCTGTCTTTGGGCATGAGCATGGGGCAGTGGTTGTGCGTACCCATGATGGTGGGTGGCGTTGCGCTATGGTTTTGGGCACAGGAACGTGCAAAAGCGCAAGATTTAGTTCTGCAAATGAGCAAACCAGGCAAGTTAGCCAAGTAATCCAGCCCCCACAAAAGAGCTCAGCCCGAACGGCACTCAAAACATCATCCGTTCGAATTCATAGGGAAAGCACGCAATGAAATTGTCGCTTGAGTACTTGTGTGAAATTTTGTAATTACTCATAATTATGCAAAATTACATCATCCAACATAGCATCCTCCATGCGCCTGATTCAAAACTCCTTGCACGACGAAGCGGCGGCGACCTTGCGGAATCGCATCTTTTCCGGTGATCTGGCACCCGGCAGTTTTTTGGATGAGGTGGGTTTGTGCGAAAGCTTGGCCATCTCGCGGACGCCGTTACGGGAGGCCTTGAAGGTGTTGACGGCCGAAGGCTTGGTGCGCCACGAGCCACGCCGGGGCTGCTTTGTCAATGAGGTGACCGAGCAAGATCTGGACGACATCTTCCCAGTGATTGCCTTGTTGGAGGGTCGCTGTGCCTTTGAAGCCGCCCGCAACGCCACCGATGCTGACCTGGCCGTGCTGGAGACCCTGCATGAGCGTCTGAGCAGCCATGCCAAAGCCCGCCGTATGACTGACTATTACGCGACCAACTATGCCATTCATGAAGCGCTGATCACCTTGGCCAACAACCGCTGGCTGGCCCAAACGATTAGTGATTTACGCAAAATTCTCAAGCTGGCGCGGTTACAAAGCCTGCAAGCCACGGGTCGTTTGGCTCAAAGCCTGAGCGAACACATGGCCGTTTTTGCCGCTATCAAAGCGCGCGACAGCGACGGGGCCGATGCCGCCATGCGCACCCATCTGACCCGCCAGCGTGAAGCCTTGCGGGAGGTCTCCCGCCAGCAAACCAAAAGCCGGGTGCAGGCATGAGTACCAAAAACGCACTTCCGGGCGCTCTTCCAAACACCCTGTCAAGGGCAACTTGGTTGACCCGCAAAGTCTCCAAGCTGCTGCCGGGTGTAGTGACAGGCTCAAAACCTGTCATGTCTGAAAATATAGATGAAAAAATGCCTGAAGTCCCCATCAATATTGATAAGTTTGCTATCAATATTGAAGTTAAGGAATCCTCCCAAGCCAGCCAGCCAACCTCCAAGCTGTCCGCAAAACCTACAGCCGCCAGCGCTAAAAATGCCACCCGCTCGCTGGTCGATCGCCTGAAAGGCAGCCTGCGCCACCCGGAAGAAGCTTTGTCACCCCGCCTCTTGCGCCGCACCTTGGATGACCTGAAAGCCATCATCGATCCGCAAGTTAGCGAAGTGGAGGGCGGCAAACGCGCCCAGGTGTTGGCCGCGTGGTATGCCAGCGCCAAGCCAGAAGAGCGGCGTGACCTGTGGCTGCTGATGAGCGAGCAGTTTGTGGCCAACTCTGAGGTCGTCAAAGCGGCGCAAGCCCATATGGCTGCTGCCATCGGTACGCCGCATGAAGCCGCAGCCGAGGTGCATTTCCGCCGCGCTACTGTGTCGCCCCGCAGGCGGCTGCTGCAACGTTTTAGCGCCTTCCCCGATGGCATCCGGTTTCTGGTGGACCTGCGTGCTGATCTGTTACCCCACCTCAAGTCCGACGGGCGCCTGGCTGCGCTGGATGTCGAGATGGAGTACATGTTCTCCACCTGGTTTGACGTCGGTTTTCTGGAGCTGCGCCGCATCAGCTGGGATTCGCCTGCGTCGCTGATCGAGAAGCTCATCAAATACGAAGCGGTGCACGACATCAAGAGCTGGGCTGATGTGAAGAATCGGCTGGATTCTGACCGCCGCTGCTACGGCTTTTTTCATCCCCGTCTGGCTGATGAGCCGCTGATTTTTGTGGAGGTGGCCCTGGTGGATGCACTGGCCGACAGCGTCACACCGCTGCTGGACGAAGCCGCCAGCGCGTCGGATTTGAAGAAAGCCACGACGGCCATTTTTTACTCCATCAGCAATACCCAGCAGGGCCTGCGCGGCGTGAGCTTTGGCGACTCGCTGATCAAGCGCGTGGTGGAAGAGTTGAAGGGCGAATTCCCCAAGCTGCGGGTGTTTGCCACACTCTCGCCCATTCCTGGTTTTAGAGCCTGGCTGGTCAAGAACGCCGTCGCCATGCTGGCCAAACTGGATGACAAAGGCCGCGCTGCCCTTGGCCGCGCCCTGGGCTTTGAGCCACCTGGGCCAGAGCATCTGCTCACCGCCGCTGACAAGGCCCTCTCGCTGGATGCCAAATCACCTGTGCGGCACATGGTGTTGCAGTGCGCCGCGCACTATCTGGGCAGGGCCATGCAAGGTGACAAGCCGCTGGACCCAGTCGCCCGCTTTCACCTGGGCAACGGTGCGCGGGTGGAGCGGTTGAATTGGGCAGGCGACCATCTGCCAAAGGGATCAAGCAGTCCTATGGTGTGATGGTGAATTACCTGTATGACCTCAAGCGGCTAGATCGGCACCGGC
>JANOLC010000630.1:0-2924 GCA_031419575.1 Burkholderiales bacterium
CAGCGGGAACTGCGTGCCGAACAGCGTGAACAGCGGGCCGTCGAGCGCCAGTGGCACGCGGTAATCGACCGAGCCACGTCCCCAAACCAGTTGCACCAGCTCCAGAATGATGTAGCTCAACCCAAAGGTAATGAGCAATTCGGGCACATGGCCAAACTTGTGAACCCGGCGCAAGCAATAGCGCTCGAACAAAGCGCCCAACCCGCCAACCAGCAGGGGAGCTAGCAACAGGGCGGGCCAAAAACCGATGACCGAGGTGATGGTGTACGCGAAATAAGCACCAACCATGTAGAAGGAGGCATGGGCGAAATTCAGGACGCCCATCATGCTGAAGATCAGCGTCAGCCCCGAGCTGAGCATGAACAACAGCAGCCCATAGCTGATGCCGTTGAGCAGCGAAATGGTGTAAAACTCCATGGTGTCCCCATAGCGTGGTGAATCAAAATCAAAACGGGCTGGCACACTGGCACCACCCGTAAAAAACGCCGGGGTGATTCAAACCAGTGGTTTGAACCTCATCCGGCGTTAGCAGAAAACTCGAACCGTCAGCTTATGCCGGGCGTTTCATCTGGCAGCTGGTCGGTGTGCTCGACACATATGGGTCCATCTGCTTGACAGGCGCAAAGGTGTACCCGGTGTTCTCCACGCTGTATGGGTTTTGCTTGTCCACTTTTTGCCATTTGGTCACAAACATGGTTTGCTGCAATTGGTGGTCGGACTTGCGCATTTGCACTTCACCGGCAAAGCTCTTGGTGCTCAAGCCTTCAAGCGCAGCAGCCACCTTGACGGGGTCAATCGATTTGGCTTTTGCAATCGCCTCACCCATGAGGTTAATGCCGTTGTAAGTTGCCAGCGTGTAGTAGTCGTCGTTGAACTTCTTTTTGAAGTCCGCCGTCATCGCGCCAATTTCACCCGTGTGGTTGGCATGGCCATAGGCAATCACGTATACCTCGGAATCACCGCCGGCTGCCAGCGCTGTCGGGGTACCGGTCACCTGTGAATAATAGGTGTACATCGGTAGCTTCAGGCCAGCATCATTCAGGGCTTTGACAAACAGCGTCAGATCAGCGCCCCAGTTGCCAGTCACGATGGTGTCTGCGCCAGACTGCTTGATTTTTGCCACGTAAGGGGCAAAGTCTTTAACTTGGCCGATCGGGTGCAGGTCTTCACCCGCAATCTTCACGTCAGGACGCTTGCGCGCAATACCTTCTTTGAAGTACTTGGCGACTTGCTGGCCGTGCGAGTAATTCTGGTTCAGCAGATACACATTTTTGACTTTCGGCTGGTCTTTCATGAACGTGGTCAGTGCCTCCATCTTCATGGTGGTGTCTGCGTCCAGGCGGAAATGCCAGTAATCACATTTCTCGTTGGTCAATGATGGGTCAACGGCGGCATAGTTCAAAAAGACAACCTCTTTGCCAGGATTACGCTCGTTGTGCTTGGCCACGGCATCTGACAACGCCAAAGCTGCGCCGGAACCGTTACCTTGCGTGATGTAACGGTAGCCTTGATCAACGGCCGCCTTGAGTGTGTTCAAACTTTCTTGTGGCGAGCCTTTGTTGTCGAAACCCGTCACTTCAAATTTGACACCAGCGGGGTTCTTGGCACCGCTGAAGCGCTCCGCCACAAACTGCCAGCTTTTGAGCTGGTTTTGCCCCACATTGGCGAATGGACCTGACAGTGGATCAATGAATGCGATTTTCACGGTCTGCCCGGACATGGCACCTGCGGCCGCAGCCGGTGCTTTGGCAGCAGCCTTGGCGGGCACCGCTTGGGCAAAAGCGCCGGAAGTCCCCATCAGCAGGACGCTGACAGCTATGCTATTAATAGCGAATTTGGCACCAGTTTGAAAAGCATGTGTCATCCAGAAACTCCAGTCATTAAGATTGTTTGAGCGTACAAGTATTAGCAGCACAGCCGCCTAGGGATTGACCCTAGGCGGTATCGCCTAAGCGACTTTCAACGAGCAGTTGCGACGTTTCAAACGGTCGGCAAGTGGTAGTTCTTCAGCATCTCGCGCAGCTTGGTTTTTTGCATCTTCCCGGTACCACCCAGGGGAATTGCATCGACAAATACGACGTCATCGGGAATTTGGAATTTGGCCGTTTTCCCCACGTAAAACGACAGCAACTCGTCGCGTGTAACCTCGGCGCCTGGCTTTTTGACCACGGCGATGATGGGACGCTCGTCCCACTTGGGATGCTTCATGCCGATACAGGCAGCCATCGCCACCGCCGGGTGTGCCATCGCGATGTTTTCCACGTCAATCGAGCTGATCCACTCGCCGCCGGACTTGATCACATCCTTGCTGCGATCGGTGATCTGCATGTAGCCGTCGGGGTCGATGGTCGCCACGTCGCCGGTGGGGAACCAGCCATCCACCAGAGGCGCGCCACCGTCACCCTTGAAGTACTCGCTAATGATCCAGTGCCCTTTGACCAGCAAATCGCCATAGGCCTTGCCATCCCAGGGCAACTCTTTGCTGTTCTCATCGACGATTTTCATATCAACCCCGAACAAGCCACGTCCCTGTTTCAGGCGAACCTTCATCTTGTCTGCCCCGTCCATGGGCAGATGTTTGTTTTTGAGCGTGCAAACCGTACCCAGTGGCGACATCTCGGTCATGCCCCAGGCGTGCAGCACCTCCACACCGTAAACATCGTTGAATGCCGTGATCATGGCGGGAGGGCAGGCCGAGCCACCAATCACGGTGCGCTTTAGGGTCGAGAATTTCAGGCCTCCAGCCTGCATATGGCCCAACATCATTTGCCACACGGTGGGCACGCCGGCTGCAAAGCTGACCTTCTCGGACTCAATCAGTTCAAAAATAGACTTGCCATCCATCGCCGGGCCGGGGAACACCAGTTTGGCACCGGTCATGGCGGCGGAGTACGGCAAGCCCCAGGCGTTGACGTGGAACATGG
>JANOLC010000631.1:0-7037 GCA_031419575.1 Burkholderiales bacterium
CCCAAGGGGAGGAGCTAGTTTATACACCCACGGCCACACCGCGATGGGGAGCTCAAGCGTTGGCGGCGTCTTGGCCAAGACCCAATCCGCTTTAATCCTCTGATGCGCCTGTCCGATTCATGAGGGTGTGAGGCTCTTTACCACATCGAAGCAAGAGTTGTGCTTTTGATAAAATTCAGTATATTGACGCAAATATAAACAGTATTTTTTAAACCATTCCATCTTTTGGCCGACTCCATTGACAGTCCACCCAGGTTTCGTCGGGCCCATAATCTATGAATAGGAGTCGCCACAAGGGCTTTACGCTCATTGAACTTATCATCTTCATTGTGGTGGTGAGCGCCGGTCTGGCGGGCATCCTTTCGGTCTTGAATTCCGTTGTCAAGTCCAGTGCCGACCCGGTCATTCACAAACAGGGCCTTGCCATTGCCGAGTCCCTGCTGGAAGAAATCTTGCTCAAAGAGTACGGGAACCCACCAGAGGGTTACGCAGGCACGGTTCGCGCTCAATTTGATGACGTGGATGATTACGTGGGTTACACCACCAGTGTCGGTATCGTGGATGCGATGGGTACTACCGTGACGAGTTTAAGTGGCTACAACATTTCTCCCGCTGTGACAGTGGCCTTGGTGATCGCGTCAGAAAATTCCGCGCTGAACGCAATAGCCGTCAAAAAAATCACGGTCTCCGTGGCTGGTCCTGGTGGTATGAATATCCAGCTGACGGGCTACCGGAGCAACCACTAATATGCCCTTGTACCAGCGCACTTCTCCATCTGACGCGGGCCGACACCACCTGCGCGGATTCACCCTGATCGAAATGGTCATGGTCATCGTCATCATGGGCGTGATCGGCGGCGTGATGTCAGTCTTCATGAAAAGTCCGGTTAACGCCTACATGGACAGCGCCCGCCGTGCGGCGCTGTCCGATAGTGCCGACACGCTGGTCCGCCGTATGGCTCGCGACATTCGCAAATCCTTGCCCAACAGCATACGTACCCCCACTAACCAATGCATTGAATACATCCCCACAAAAACCGGGGGGCGTTACCGGGCCGAAGAATTAACCGCAGGGGACAACAGCAGTTTGAATTTCAATGTGGCTGATTTCAAGTTCAACATACTTGGCAGCAACATCGAACTTCCCGTTAATCAGCGCATTGCCATTGGCGACGTGATTGCGGTCTACAACCTCGGCACGACAGGGTCGAACGCCTACGAACAAGACAACACCGCTGTTGTGACGCTGGCTCCCACCGAGTCAGCCGCACCAGTTGAGACAACCCTAACTATCGAAGGCACACCGATTGGAACGCCGTTAGGTGCTGCGTCGGGAAAACAGTTTCCAATGGCATCAGCCAGCAATAAATTTCAGGTGATTCCAGCCAATGAGAATATTGTTGCCTATGTGTGCAGCGGCGGCAATCTGCATCGAACCAGCAGATCACTGTTTCCTTCCGTAACCTCATTTCCTGCCAGCAGTTGCCCGGCTACCGGACCTATCCATGCTCAAAACGTCGTTTGCAATTTTGACTATAGCGGTTCAGATCTGCAACGAAATGCGCTGATCAGCATGTTCATTCAGCTTACTGAAGGCGGCGAGTCGGTCAGTCTTCACCACAACGTTCATGTGAATAACACACCATGAAAAATGTTGCGTTCCACCTGCTGTTGCTGTTCGGACTGCCTGTGCAGGCAGCAAGCTACACCTTTCCTGGCAACCTGCCTGCGGGATGCAGTGGCAGCAACGGCACCTACGCATGTGGAACGTTAACGCTTTCCATCAATGACACGGTCACCATTGCATCACCCAAGCCCGCCATCATTACGGTTACCGGTGCATTCACGAGTGGCAATGGCACTTCAATCAATTCCGCAGGATCAGCCTCTGACCTGACCTTGAAAGTGACTGGGGCTTTCACCCTGGGGTCCGCCGCAATACTGAACGCAAATGTGATCACCCAGGCTGGCGTCATCATTGGGGACGGGAGTTTGGTCGGTGGCTTTGTTGCTGCAAGCACCGGCTCCGGCGTTGTTACCGTCGGGACCAACAGCAAGGTTGGTGGCTACATCAGCACGAGTGCTGGTGCCATCAATGTCGGCGATAACAGTTCGGTTGGCGGCAACCTAACGACTACCGCTGGTGTTGTCACACTCACCAAAAATACACAGGTTTTTGGCACTGTTTCAACGGTCGCGGGCGGTATCAATATTGGTGACGGGAGCACGATTTGCAGTGATGTGATTTCCACCGGTGCGGGTGTCGTCGTATTGACAACAAATATAAAAGTGGGTGGCGATGTCAGCAGCACTTCGGGCTCCCTCACCGTGGGTGCTGGAAGCACGCTCGGTGGCAATATCATTGTTATTGGCGGTGGCACCGTCTCCCTGACCAGCGTACTGGTTGGCAGCAATATCAGCACGACATCGGGTGCAATCACACTGACGGACTCACGTGTTCGCGGCACAGTGGTAGCCACGGGTGGTGGAGTCATCACCCTGATTTCAAGCACGACGAATGACAAGACTTTTTTTGTGCCTGCCGTCTGCGCAGACTCCACCAAATTACCAACGTCCTTGACTGAATACCGTTTTGATGAACTCGCTTGGAGCGGTGCGTCGGGCGATGTTAAAAACATGACTTTAGGGGGCGCTGACGGCACTTCTCAAAACGGTGCCGCCACCAATACTGGCAAGGTATGCAGGGCGGGCATGTTGAATGGTGCGAACCAGTATGTGAGTGTCTCTAACTTAAGCAATCTGCTGAGTGGCACCGCCTCACTCAGTTTTTGGATCAAGACCAATCAAGTGGGCAATGACGCCGTGAGAAAAGCGCCAGGCGTAACGGGAATAGAGGACAGTGGCGGCAGCAATAACGTTTTTTGGGGATGGATAGACAGCAATGGACGAATCGGTGTCATGAAAGGCGATACCGCTGGCGCCAAATCTTCAACGGCCATCAATAACAATATGTGGCACCACATTGTTCTCACTCGCAACGCAATCACGGGGAACACCAAGGTGTATGTGGATGGCGTGTTGCCGCAACAAGCGACTTCAACCACGGGGGTAGTTACCAACGCGTTTTCTAGTATTGGCAGGATCGAAAGAACAAAGGGTGCAAACAATACAACATACTTGAGTGGTTCTTTGGATGAACTCAAGGTATTTTCTGAGGTGTTGAGCAACACGCAGGTAACCAATATTTTCAACAACGAAAGTGCCGGAAGAAATTGGGATGGCAGTGCTCGCCCATGCATTGGGAGTTCCGCCGATGCGGGTTATTTTGAGTGCACGGAGACAGGGCAAAACACGCCTTGGGTTTCGACAGCGCGTAAACCACTGTTTACCAAAAAGGTCGACACCAATTTCACTTTTGACATTGCTGCCGTCAGGGTTGACGGTACGCTAGAAAGCAACTATGTAGCATCCGGTAGTGCGACCAAGAACGTGATGCTGGAGTTGGTTGAAGGCTCGGGCAACACAGATTGCGCCAGTCGTGTCGCCATTTCGCCTGCAGTCTCACAAACCATCAACTTCACCGCATCTGATCAGGGGCGCAAAACTACGGCACCCATGACAGTTAGCAATGCCAACCGTAACTTGCGCTGCCGGGTGACAGATACCAACCAGCCGACGAACCTTGTTGCCTGTTCAAGTGACAGTTTCGCGTTGCGACCCAGTGCGCTAACGTTGGTGACATCCGCCTCCGCGAGTGGGCCTTCTGCGTCTGCCTTGCCGGTCGTCAAGGCCGGAGCCAATTTCAGCCTGGGTG
Source organism: Burkholderiales bacterium (assembly GCA_031419575.1). GTDB lineage: Bacteria > Pseudomonadota > Gammaproteobacteria > Burkholderiales > Burkholderiaceae_C > JANYCG01. Next base: position 3,775 of record JANOLC010000631.1, read on the forward strand.
CCACCACCACCCCAAATAGCAATTATTCGGGCACCCTGACCTTAGACACCGGCAAGCTCACCGCGCAGACCAGCAGTCAAGACAGCTCACAAAGTAGTGGTGGCGTGGTAGGCGCGCTGAACCACGCACTCGTAAGCACCAATGCAACGGTAGTCAATGCCACCTACAACGAGGTAGGTTATCTGTACGTATTGCCAGGAGCCTATCGGGACGACGAGTTCACTGCCTTGGACAGCGCCAGCGGGGATTGCATCACAAGCACCGCAGGTGATAACTACCTTGCTGATACCTTGATCAACGGTCAATACGGATGCAGCATTGGCAACAAGTCAACGGTTTCATTTGGCCGCTTTATTCCGAATCACTTTGCCGTGACCTTGCCGGTTTTCACACCTGGTTGTGGCACCTTCACGTACATGGGGCAATCGTTCAATCTGTCTGCGACGATCGAGGCGCGCAGCGTGGGTGCCGGCAAGACGAAGAATTTTGACGGGGTTTTCGCAAATGCCACTGTCTCGGTAGAGATCGAGAATGCCAACAACGGCAGTGCGTTGAATTTGACTCGCCTCGTTGGGCCAGCCACACCCGCGTGGGCGACAGGCGCCTATGTGTTTATGGCAAACCGTTTTTTGCGGTCCGCTTTACCAGACGGCCCTTACGATGACATGGATATCGGCGTGAGGGTTGAGGCCGAGCCGGCGCTTGCGACCACCATGCGACCTAACGTCAGCCCCCGAGACATGACTGCCACCAATAACAGTTGTGCCGCAGATTCCCCCGGAACGAGTGATGGCACCTGTACCGCAGTGCGCATCGCCAAAAATGGCAAGTTCAGATTTGGCCGATTGCAGTTAAATAACGCATATGGATCCGAGAAGTTGCCACTGAGCGTGCCCATTCAGTCACGGTATTGGTCCGGCGGACATTTTGTAAACAATAACCTAGACAATTGCACCGCTATCAACGTGCCGGCTGCCCGAACGCTTGCCGCAAATGCAAAGCCGGACGGATTGCCCAAACTCTATTTTTACCCGGTTGTTACCGGCAAGAACGAGTTGCTCAGTGCCGATGCAGTGCCCACGGTGCAAACCATGGCTGGTGTTGCTACTGGTCTGCTTGGCGGCGGCCAAGCCAAGCTGCAATTTGCAGCGCCCCGAAAGAGAGGTTGGTTAGACCTTATTTTGGAGGTGCCAGACTATATGAGCTTCAACTGGGGTAACTGCAACGGCCAGACCGGAACAGCTGGCATGCTCGATGATTTGCCCTGCGCCAGAGCCACGTTTGGAATTTTTGGCAACAAGTCGTCCATCACTTACACCCGTGAAAACTATTAGTAGATTTGCTTTTTATGAATGGTCGCGATGAACTTATCAATACAGACCTCTTTGTCCACTGCCTTGGTCGTTGACGACGACGCATATAGCCAGGTGATTGCCAAACGACTCTTGATGAAACTAGGTTTCACCCAATGTGAGGCTGCGTTAGATGGCGTAGAGGGTTTGTGCATCTTTGAGCAGATGGCCCGCCCGCCGGACTTGATCATTTGCGACGTTTTCATGCCGAGAAAAGATGGCATTGAGTTCGTACAGTCATTGGGGAAACTTCATTTTCAGGGGATATTGATCCTCATAAGCGGTGAAAACACCTTGATGATGACGATTGCCGAGAAGCTGGCAGTTGCGGCGGGCGTTCATGTAGCCGCACAAATTAGCAAACCGTTGACCCTAGAGCAGTTGATGCAAGCCGTACGCCCAGGCCAATAAAGGCAACCAAATGTGATCGTGTTGTTGTTCCGTCACGGTCAGTTTTCGGTTGTCAGCAACACTAAATTAGTAGTTGTAACTTCCATGAATTGTCAATCAATCATTTAAATTTAACAAATATTAACAATTTATGTTAATATTTATTCTTTAAAAGTCGTTGTTGGTTGGTCGATCCACTTATTGAAATTTGGGATAAGTAGGAAGTTCGCCTTGGCCTGCAAGCCTTGTTTTCAATTTTTATAGGAGCTATTCATGAAATTCATTAAGCTGGCGATTCCACTTCTTTCGGCCCTTGTTTGCACGCATGGGCAAGCGACTGCGGGCGTGGTACTTGGATCGGAGTTAAACAATTTCTCGATTTTTTCCGGCACCTACGTATCTACAGGCGACGGAGCCAAGGCTTATGGCAATGTGTTGGCCAGTACCTACGGCACGACGGGCGCTAACTCAACCATATTTGGCAATTTTCAGTCCGGCGATGTAGGCACTGCGGGTGCGTACGCCAAAGTTTTTGGCAATTTTCAATCGTTTCTTGACGGAACGACGGGGGCAAATTCCACCATCAATGGCAACTTCCAGGCAGGCACGACCGGTACGACGGGTGCAAATGCAACGATTAACGGTAATTTCCTGTCCGGTGCCGCGGGCACGACCGGTGCAAATTCAATCATCACCGGAAGCTTCAACGCTGGCGGTGTTGTTGCGCAAGGTGCAGGGGCAACCATCGGCGGTCCCGTTGGAGTTCCAACCATGGCCGATACGACATCGATGCAGAGCGCGATGACCAGCAAAATGGCGCTGGTCAAGGGTCAAGTCGTTGCTGCACAGTCCGCAATGACAAGCATGGGAACCGGTACGGCTCTGGCTGCGACCATGACGGTGGATACGATTTTTAATGCGGGTGTTTACAGTGCAGCCAGTTGGTCCACGACAGCCGGTACAACGCTGACTCTGGATGGCCAGAACCAAGCTGATCAGACCTGGATTTTCAATATCACCGACATTCTCTCCACCGGAGCCTCCACGAAGATTGAATTGATCAACGCCGGAGCGAACTCGCATGTGTTCTGGAACACGGGTGGCTACGCCAGCCTCGGTGCTAGTTCCACGTTTCTCGGCGATATTTTCGCGACCACCTACATTAGCGTAGGTGCAGATGCCTACCAAAAGAATCTGCTGGGTTCAGCTTGCGGTGGCCTTTTCTCAGCAACATCATACGTCTCTGTAGGTGCAGGTGCCCAAATCGGTTCTGGCGGGTGTTCTGCCTCCGCGAGCATCACATCCTCCGTGCCGGAGCCAGAAACCTATTCCCTGTTGCTGGCGGGCTTGGCCTTGTTAACGGTTTTCAAGCGTCGACACGCAGCAAAATCAGCCTGACGGACGGTTAGCAATGGATTGGTGTGACAGGTACCAATAGTATGTAGGCTGATTGTTGGGGCAGTCCAGCCACAAAGATGACGACGGCGAGTCGCAGACTAGAATCCGCCGTCGGCTTGTTAC
>JANOLC010000632.1:0-1739 GCA_031419575.1 Burkholderiales bacterium
CCTGGCAGTTCAAGTTTGGGTTCAAGAACTATCACAAGGGCATTGAGCAATCCATTTCCGGCGCCTCGCACCTGGTGCTGGCCCCGGACGGGCGCATTCAGGCGCACCGCGATTACTGGGACGCGGCCGAAGAGTTGTACGAGAAATTGCCCGTGGTGGGCGGCCTGATGCGCTGGCTCAAAAAACGCGCAAATACCTGAATCAGGTCGGCACGGTATCGGCAAAGCTGGCGCGCAGCATCAGCTTGTCTTGCAGCTTGGTCAAGTTGGCATGGTCGGCGCGCCAATTGACTTGCGGGAACCGGAAGTCAAGGTAGCCCAGGGCACAACCGACGGCAATGTCAGCCAAACTCAGATGAATGCCGGCGCAAAACGGCTTGTCGCCCAAGCCCGTGCTCATGGCTTTGAGGGCCGCGGTGATCTTGCCCATCTGGCGGTCAATCCAGGCCTCGCTGCGTTGGGCTTTGGTGCGGTGTTCCCAGGTAGCTTCCATGCGGGCGAGCAAGGCGGCATCCATCAAGCCATCGGCCAGGGCTTCCCAGGTTTTGACTTCGGCGCGCTCACGGCCCATGGAGGGAATCAACTTGCCGACAGGGGACAGGGTGTCGAGGTATTCCACAATCACGCGTGAATCAAACAGCGCCTCAGCGCCCTCCATGATCAGGCAGGGCACCTTGCCCAGTGGGTTGGATTCGTTGATGGTGGTGTCAGCCGCCCACACGTTTTCGACCACCATGTTGTAGTCCAGCTTTTTCTCAGCCATGACCACGCGAACTTTGCGTACATAGGGACTGGTGGGGGATCCGATTAATTTCATGGGCAGTCTGGAAAAGCTGAAAAGTAGTTCAGCTCATTCTAGCGACTGCATCCCGCACGAATGCACCCAGGGGATGGGGACAGCATGCGACCTACAATTGAGCCATGAGTTTTTCAACAATTTCCGCTCTCTCGCCACTGGATGGGCGTTACGCCTCCAAGATGGCCGCCCTGCGCCCCCTGATGAGTGAACAGGGCTACATGCACCGCCGCGTTCAGGTGGAAATCGCCTGGTTTATCTCACTCAGCGATGCCAATTTTGCCGAGTTCACGCCACTCACCCCCGGAGCGCGCACTTACTTGTTGGCTTTGGTGAAGAACTTCTCCGAGGCCGACGGCCTGGCCATCAAAGAAATTGAGAAAACCACCAACCACGACGTGAAGGCCGTGGAGTACTGGATCAAATCCAAGTTTGAGTCCCGCCCCGAGCTGCTCAAGGCCGGTGAATTTGTGCACTTTGCCTGCACCAGTGAAGACATCAACAACACCAGCCACGCGTTGCAACTCAAAGCGGCCCGCAACCAGGTGTTGCTGCCCGCGCTGGACACGGTGATCACCAAGCTGCGCAGCATGGCCCACACTTTTGCAGACGTGCCCATGCTCAGCCGCACGCACGGCCAGACCGCCAGCCCCACCACCGTGGGCAAGGAAGTCGCCAATGTGGTGGTGCGCCTGGTGGCCGCGCGTGAAAAAATCGCTAATGTCAACATCATGGCCAAGATGAATGGCGCGGTGGGCAACTACAACGCGCACCTGTCAGCCTGGCCCGAGTTTGACTGGGAAACCTTCAGCAAAAAGGTGATTGAAACGCCGGAGCCACTGGGCCTGGGCCTGACGTTTCAGCCCTACAGCATCCAGATCGAACCGCACGACTACATGGCCGAGTTGTTCGACGCCGTGGCGCGTGCCGACACCATCCTCATC
>JANOLC010000633.1:0-8223 GCA_031419575.1 Burkholderiales bacterium
CGTCGTAATCGCGCAGATCGCGGTGGACGATCACGCACTTCACCTGGCCGATTGAAGTCGGAACACACCAGGGCGAATAGCCCAGATGGCTGCCCGGCTGGGGCCCACCCGGCCGAAACTGGCTCATGACCCCCGCCAGACGCTCCGCCCAGTCGCTGGGGCGAAAAGCCCGGCCACCTCGGGTGACGCCCAATATAAAGATTTCTTTGGCGGAAATTGGAACCATGATTTGATAGTAATCGCAGCGCTTCATTTGCTGCGACGCAACATGATTTTATGCCATGCATAGTTCATTGCTTTGATGCATTGCAGTGATGACAATTTGTCAAAAAATCGACTAGCTGATGCGCCTAAAATCAAACTCCAACGGCCCAGATTCCACTGGGCCGATTCATTTTTAGCACCTCCTTTGGAGTTGATCACCATGTCCGCAGACAAGCCATTCATTGAAGCCGCCTCCCCTCACGTGATGAACACCTATGGGCGCGTGCCCATTGCAATGTCGCATGGCCAGGGCTGCCGGGTGTGGGACATCAACGGTAAAGCCTACCTGGACGGCTTGGGCGGTATTGCGGTCAACACATTGGGACACAACCACGCCAAACTGGTGCCGGCGTTGCAAGACCAGATCGCCAAAATCATTCACAGCTCCAACTACTACCATGTACCCGGCCAGGAGCTGCTGGCCAAAAAGCTGGTGGAGCTGTCTGGCATGACCAATGTGTTTTTCTGCTCTACCGGGCTGGAAGCCAATGAGGCGGCTTTGAAACTGGCCCGCAAGTTCGGACACGACAAAGGCATTGAGCGTCCGGAAATCGTGGTTTATGAGAAAGCCTTTCATGGACGCTCGATTGCCACGCTCAGTGCGACGGGTAACCCAAAAATTCAGGCAGGCTTTGGACCGTTGGTGGAAGGCTTCATACGGGTGCCACTGAACGATGTTGCAGCACTCAGACAAGCAACTGCCGGTAATCCGAACGTTGTCGCCGTGTTTTTTGAAGCGATTCAAGGCGAAGGTGGCATCAACCCCATGCATATGGACTACCTCAAAGACGTACGCCAACTGTGTGACGAGAACGACTGGTTGCTGATGATTGACGAGGTGCAATGCGGCATGGGTCGCACTGGCAAGTGGTTTGCCCACCAGTGGGCGGGTATTGTGCCGGACGTCATGCCGCTGGCCAAGGGACTTGGTTCGGGTGTGCCGATTGGTGCGGTTGTGGCCGGGCCCAAAGCCGCTCACCTCTTTCAACCGGGCAACCACGGCACCACCTTTGGCGGCAACCCGCTGGCCATGCGCGCCGGGGTGGAAACCATTCGCATCATGGAAGAAGACGGCCTGCTGGCCAACGCCACGGCCATGGGTGACTACCTGAAAGCGTCGCTGACCCGTGAACTGGCAATTGAGATTGCCAGCGGCGGCGTGAAGGAGATACGTGGCCAGGGCTTGATGCTGGGCATAGACCTGTCCAAACCCTGCGGGGCGATTCTGGGTCAGGCTGCCGACAAGGGATTGCTGCTAAGTGTGACCGCCGACACCGTGGTTCGCCTGGTACCGCCGCTGATCATCAACGCCCAAGAAGTCGATGAGTTGGTTGGCATACTGTGTCCTCTGATCAAAAAGCACCTGGCGGCGACACCATGAACTCCGAGCTCAAACCCCCACTGAAACATTACCTACAGTTCAGCGACCTCAATGCCGACGAATACGTGTACCTGTTCGAGCGCGCTGCCCTGATCAAAAAAAAGTTCAAGGCGTATGAGACTCACCATGTGCTGGTCGACCGCACGATGGCCATGATTTTTGAAAAAGCCTCCACCCGCACACGGGTGAGCTTCGAGGCAGGCATGTACCAGATGGGGGGCAGTGTGGTACACCTGACCACAGGCGACAGTCAGTTGGGCCGTGCTGAACCCATTGAAGACAGCGCCAAAGTGATTAGCCGCATGGTGGATTTGGTGATGATTCGCACCTACGAGCAAACCAAGATCGAGCGTTTTGCCGAGCATTCCCGCGTACCCGTTATCAACGGCCTGACCAACGAATTTCACCCCTGCCAGATTTTGGCGGACATCTTCACGTACATCGAGCACCGTGGCTCTATCGCTGGCAAAACTGTGGCCTGGGTGGGTGACGGCAATAACATGGCCAACACCTGGCTGCAGGCGAGCGAGATTTTGGGCTTCAAGGTGCATGTGAGCACGCCGGGCGGCTACGAGGTGGACCAGTCCATCCCCGGCATCCGCTCCAGCGACAGCTACAAGGTGTTCAAGGATCCGCTGGAGGCCTGTGCAAGTGCTGACCTGGTCACCACCGATGTCTGGACCAGCATGGGTTTTGAAGCCGAAAACGAAGCCCGTAAAAATGCCTTTGCCCGGTGGTGCGTTGACCGCGACATGATGGCCGCGGCCAAGCCTGACGCGTTGTTTATGCACTGCTTGCCCGCCCATCGCGGCGAAGAGGTGGAGGCAGAGGTGATTGATGGCCCGCAATCGGTGGTGTGGGATGAGGCCGAGAACCGCATGCACGCCCAAAAAGCATTGATGGAGTATTTGCTGCTAGGCAGGCTCTGAAGTTCGCGGCCATTTTTCGAGCAAAGTTTTCGGGCGTTGGAAATTACCGACACCACAGGTTTTTCAGCGGTGATACCGTCGCGGCTTCCATTTGCCGGACACACTGACCATGAAAACCTTGAACAAGACCCTCAGCGACTGCCAGGCGCTTGACGCGCAAGACCCGCTTGGCCACCTGCGTGATCAATTCAGCCTGCCTGAAGGGGTTATTTACCTCGATGGCAATTCATTGGGCGTCATGCCCAAAACGGCGGCCGCCAAAGTCGCCCACGTGCTGACCCAAGAATGGGGTGTTGGCCTGATTCGCTCCTGGAACACTGCGGGCTGGTTCGAACAGCCCCAGCGCCTGGGCGACAAAATCGCCCGTCTCATCGGCGCCAATGCGGGCGAGGTGGTGGCCACGGACAGCACGTCCGTTAACCTCTACAAAGTGCTCAGCGTGGCCATGAGCCTGGCGGCCCACGATGCCCCTCAGCGCAAGGTCATCGTGAGTGAGCGCAGTAACTTCCCGACCGACCTCTACATCGCCGAAGGCCTTTGCAAAGAGCGCGGCTATCGCCTGCAACTGGTGGAGCCCGAAGAGATTGCCGCCATGCTGAATGTCGACCTTGCAGTGCTCATGCTCACCCATGTGAACTACCGCACCGGAGCCATGCACGACATGGCGGCTGTGACGGCTGCGGCCCACAGAGCGGGTGCCCTGACCGTCTGGGACCTGGCTCACAGCGCCGGTGCCGTGCCGGTCGATGTGATCGGGGCAGATGCTGACTTTGCCGTGGGGTGCGGCTACAAATACCTCAATGGCGGGCCGGGCGCACCCGCCTTTGTCTGGGTGAACCCACGGCACAGCCAGCGCAAGGATGTCGATGTCCATCAGCCCCTGAGCGGCTGGTGGGGCCATGCGGCGCCCTTTGCGTTCACGCCGGACTACGCCCCTGCACCCGGCATCACGCGCTACCTGTGCGGGACCCAACCCATTTTAAGTATGGCGGCGTTTGACTGTGGTTTGGATACCCTGCTGGCCGCTGAGCCCCTAGGGGGCATGGCCGCACTGCGGGTCAAGTCGTTGGCACTGACCGACCTGTTCATTGAACTGGTGGCCCAACGTTGCAGTGGTTTTGGCTTGGGTATAGCCACCCCCCAAAACCACGCTGCGCGGGGTTCGCAGGTGTCACTCACCCGTGAGCCTTCCTCAGCGTCCTGCGGTTCCGGCGCTTTCGCCATCGTGCAAGCCCTGATCGCACGCGGTGTCATTGGTGACTTCCGCGCAGGCGACCCTTCGACAAGCTCTGGACATGCCGGAAGTCAAGACATTCTGCGTTTTGGATTTACACCGTTGTACATCGGGTTTGAAGATGTCTGGCACGCCGTGGAACATCTGAAGCAGGTGCTTGAAACTGAGGAATGGAAGTTGCCCCAGTTCAACCAGAAACATGCTGTAACGTGAGGCTGCGCAGCATGGCAGGAACCACCCCAACAACCGGAAGCTCTTCGCGACCCGAGTCCATTGTGACCGAGGAAAAAGCCCAGCTCGACTTCAGCCAGTCCATGAGTTACGGTGACTACCTTCACCTCGACGAAATTCTGGGCGCACAAAAACCGCTCTCGCCAGACCACAACGAGATGCTGTTTATCGTCCAGCACCAGACCAGTGAGCTGTGGATGAAGCTCATGCTGCACGAGCTGCACGCCGCCATTGTCCACGTGGCAAAGGACGAATTAGGCACCGCGTTCAAAATGCTGGCGCGGGTGAGCAAAATCATGGAGCAACTGGTGCACGCCTGGGACGTGCTGGCCACCATGACGCCACCGGAATACAGCGCCATCCGGCCCTACCTGGCCAACTCCAGTGGCTTTCAAAGCGCGCAGTACCGTTGTATTGAATTTGCTCTGGGTAACAAGAACGCCGCCATGCTCAAGCCCCATGCCCACCGGCCTGATTTGCTGGCGCAAGTGCAAGCGGCGTACGAAGCGCCGTCGTTGTATGACGAAGCTTTGCAATTGCTCGCCCGCAGGGGCCTGGCCGTGCCCGCCTCGCACACCCAACGCGACTGGACGCGGCCTTACGACGCTAGCCCACAGGTGGAACTTGCCTGGTTGGCGGTCTACCGCGACCCCAAGACCTATTGGGATCTGTACCAACTGGGCGAAGAACTGACCGATCTGGAAGACGCCTTTCGCCTGTGGCGCTTCCGCCACGTCACCACCGTAGAGCGCGTCATCGGCTTCAAGCGCGGCACGGGTGGCACTGGCGGAGTGAGTTATCTGCGCAAGATGCTCGACGTGGTGCTGTTTCCTGAAATATGGACACTACGCACGGAATTGTGAATCCGCCACTTGATTACGCAGCCCAGGTCACCAAGCCGCTGTAAGCCGTGACCAGCACCACCAGCCCGAACGCGATACGGTAATACGCAAAGCCGACAAAGCTGTGCGTGGCGATGTAGCGCAGCAGCCAGCGGATGCACAGCCAAGCGCTGATGAAAGACATCACCAAGCCCACGGCAAACATCGGCACATCAGCCACGGACAGCAAGGCGCGGTCTTTGTACAGGCTGTAGGCGCCAGCGCCAATCAGCGTGGGGATGGCCAGGTAGAACGAAAAATCAGTCGCCGCCTTGCGCGACATGCCCATCAGCATGCCGCCAATGATGGTGGCCCCGCTACGGCTGGTGCCGGGAATCATGGCCAGACACTGGATCAGCCCGACCTTGAGCGCATCCAGCGGGGTCATGGACTCGACCTCCAAAATGCGCGGTGCGGTGGCGGCGTTTTGTTGGCGCTTTTCGGCCCACAAAATGATGAAGCCGCCAATAATGAAAGTGCTGGCCACCACCACAGGCGTGAACAGATGCGCCTTGATGACCTTGCCAAACAACAGCCCAAGCACCACAGCAGGGATGAAAGCGATCAACACATTCAGCGCAAACAACTGCGCTTGTTTTTGCGATGGTAAAGCGACCAGCGTGTCACGAATTTTTTGCCAGTAAACCAGGATCACAGCAAAGATGGCACCGGTCTGGATGGCGATGTCAAACACCTTGGCCTTCTCGTCGTCAAAGCCCAGCAGTGCACCCGCCAAAATCAAATGTCCGGTGCTGGAAATGGGCAAGAACTCGGTCAACCCCTCCACCACACCCATGATGGCGGCCTTCAGCAATAAAACAGTGTCCAACTCACGCTCCTTGAAAGTGGCTGGATTATCGCTGCCTCACAAGTCAGCTCTGCGTGTCAACGCTGCGGCCAACTTGGTGTGTAAACGGGCTGCATTTGACGCACCAAAGCCCGCATTTCACACCACCCCGTGTGCATTTCGTCTCAGACCGATGGTGGCCAGGGGGACATCCCGGCAAAGTTCGCTCCATCGACCAGCGAACCCAACCATCGAGCCAACCCTGCCGACTCATCCGGAGCCCAGTATGCAAATGACCCCCATCATCGCCGTCCACATGACCGCCGCCATCCTCGCCGTGGTCACTGGCCCCGTCGCCTTGTGGGCGCGAAAGGGCACCACCCAGGCTACCCAACGCCCCCGGCTGCACCGCGCCTTTGGCTACGCCTGGGTCACGCTGATGATCGTGACCGCCGTGTCGGCCATCTTCATCCGCGATTTCCAGTTGCCCAACCTGAACGGCTACACACCGATTCATCTGCTGATTCCGGTCACCTTCACTTTTCTGGTGCTGGCGTTTGTGGCGCTGGCCCGGGGCAATATCTCGACCCATCGCAAAAACATGCAACGCCTCTACCTCGGGGCATGCGTCACAGCCGGGTTGTTCACGCTGCTACCCCGCCGTTACCTGGGCGACCTGGTGCTACACCAGTGGCTTGGGTTGGTTTGACCACTCTCCTTCACTTTTCATCACACTTTTCAGGAAAAACCATGTTCTTTCAAATCATTTCACGCACACCGGTCTGGGTCTGGGGCCTGCTGGTCTTCCTGCTTGCCCTGGGGCTCAAGCAAAGCCGCCGCTCCACCCTCAGCCTGAAGCGGGTCATCATCCTGCCAGTTGCCATGACGGGTTTGTCGGTTTTTGGAATTCTCTCTGCCTTTGGAGCAGCGCCCGCCGGGCTGCTGGTCTGGTCCCTGGCAGCCATTGCGCTGGGCAGTCTGGTGTGGCAGCGGCCAGCCCCCAAAGGCGCACGTTACGACACGACCAGCGACAGCTTTGATGTGCCCGGCAGCTGGTTCCCCCTGGTGTTAATGATGGGAATTTTCGTCACCAAATACGCGGTGGGCGTCAGCCTGTCGATGCACCCGGCGCTGGCACAACAAGCGACCTTTGTGATGGGCACTTGCGCCTTGTACGGGGCGTTCAGCGGTGTGTTCATTGCCCGGGCCGCGCGTTTGTGCCGTTTGGCCTGGGCTCCCATCAGGGTGGTTGGGCTGTCAGCCTGATACCCAGCGCAATCCTTGGTAAGCACGGCACAGCCACCTAAAATCAATCGACCATGACCACACCACTCACCACCGAAGACATTGACCGCATCGCCCGCAAACGCGCCGGGGCCAAGCTGGGCTGGTTCATCCATGCGACGGTGTTTGTGGTGGTGAACCTGTTTGTGTTTGGCATGTCGCAGCATGCCTTTGGCACGCGGCCCTGGTCGGTCAAGCCGCTGCTGGGCTGGGGGCTGGGGCTGACGTTGCATGGCATTTCGGTCTGGTTCCTGGGCACGGGCGGGGGTTTGCGTGAACGGTTGGTACAGCGCGAGCGCGAGGCGTTGCTGCGCCAGCAAGAGCGCCAGAAACACCTTTAATTCAGACAACACCCAGCCGAGCCATCCATGAAGATCGACTGGATCGACAAGCTGCGGTTTTTCCTGCACACGCAGGCGTTTTGTTTGGCGATTTCGGCCCTTCAATTTGCGTTTCAACCCGAGCGGGCGTACGAGATACCACTGGTGTATTCGGTCTTTATTGGCACCTGCATCTGGGCGCTGATGGACTTTGGCCGCCACCTGTTTCCGTCGGCTGCCGAGCGGGGCTGGCCAGAGGGTTTTGGCGGGTTGGCGTTGCCACTCACCACCATCCCCATGGGCTATGTACTGGGCACCTTGCTGGGTGACAGCTGGTTTGGCTGGTCCACGTGGGAGCAAAAATCTGCGGGGCAGTTGCGCGTGTCAGTGATGATCACTGCCATTGCGGGAAGTGCGGCCACGTATTATTTTTTCAACAAAAGCCGCAGCGCCCACCTGCAAGCGCAGATGGCCAAGGCTAACCAGCAAGCCACCGAGGCCCACAACCTGGTTGCAGAGGCACGGCTGAAGCTACTGGAAACGCAAATTGAACCGCACATGCTGTTCAACACATTGGCCAACCTGCGCGCGCTGATTGCCACCGACACCGATGCCGCCCTGCACATGCTGGACCGCATGAACGACTACCTCCGGGCCACGCTGAGGGCGTCGCGCGCCACCCTGCATCCACTGCAAACCGAGTTCGACCGCTTGGGCGACTACCTGGCTTTGATGGCGGTACGCATGGGCCCGCGCCTACAGTACACGCTGGACTTGCCGCCTGAATTGGCCGCTTTGAGCGTACCGCCCCTGCTGCTGCAGCCCATTGTGGAAAATAGCATCAAACACGGGTTGGAACCCAAGGTGGAGGGCGGCCGCATCACCGTGCGGGCGCGCTGCACCGCCCACCTG
>JANOLC010000634.1:0-3114 GCA_031419575.1 Burkholderiales bacterium
TCTCGGTGGGTGAAGAGGAGTTGCGCGGTGTGGACACCAAGCCGCTGGTGGGTCACCTGGCCGCCTGGAATTATTTCCAGTCGATCAAGAACCCTGACAACACCGCTTTCATCAAGAAGTGGTCTGAGTACGCCAAGGCCAAGAAAATTGCCGGTCACATGGACAAACCTTTGACCAATGACCCGATGGAAGCCACTTACATCGGCATCAACATGTGGAAGCAGGCGGTTGAAAAAGCCAAGTCCACCGATACCGACAAGGTCATCGCCGCCATGGCGGGACAGACCTTCAAGGCACCCAGCGGCATCATGAGCAAGATGGATGAGAAAAACCATCACCTGCACAAGTCCGTGTTTATTGGCGAGATCAAGGCTGACGGCCAGTTCAACGTGGTGTGGAAAACACCTGGCCCGGTGAAAGCCAAACCATGGTCTCCGTACATCGAAGGTAACGACAAGAAGCCTGACGAACCAGCCAAGAAGTAAGAAGCTACTGCGCAACCCAATCTGGGGCTTTGCAGTGCTCACCGTACAGGCGTACGGTTCCGCGCTTCAAATCCCACCTTGGGTCGCTCGCTACGCTTCTTCCTCTCTTGGCAATGTGGCGTAGTTCTAAAGGTTTTGCAGCGTGGACATCGCTTGGTGCCCACCCTACAGGTTCTTTCATGCAGATCAAAAAGTTACTCTCATTCGCTACGCTTTTAATAGCATGCAACGTTTATTCCCTGGGGACTGGCGCGATAAAAGGCATCGCAGTGGGTGAAACCGATGCGCGTGTGGCCGCTTTGAACAAGGCGCTGACAACGGCTGATGAAAAGACTGCCGTCTACTTACAGGCCATGCTGGACGACGCTGTCAAAGTGGCCGGTGACAGGGTGTTGGTGGTGAAAGATGGCAAAGGGTTTGACCCGGTCACCGGCAATGAAGTGCCCGTGCCTGACGATGCCGAAGACGTCATCAACAACAACATGATGCGTGGCGAACTCGAAGCAGCACTGGCTGGGTTGAAGCTGTTTTCAAAAGACGAGAAAGCCCGCCGCGAGGGCATCAAGACCTTGCAGGCCGAGAGCGACGAGTCCAAACTCCCGTTGATTGAAAAAGCATTTGAGGCCGAGCAGAACGTTCAGCTCAAAGACCAGCTGGGCATGATCCGTGCGGCGGTATTGCTCAACAGCCCTGATAAATCAAAACGAATCATCGCAGCGGCTTTGTTGGCAAAGAGTGGGCAGTCCAGCACCAAGACGGTGTTGCTGGAAAGGCTGAAAGTCGAGACCGAACCGGACGTGAAAGCCGCACTCACGGCCACCCTCAAAACCGTTGAAGGCGCATTGGCGTGGGGCGACAAGCTGGGCGCCGTGTTCAGTGGCATCAGTCTGGGCAGTATCTTGCTACTGGTCGCGTTGGGGCTGGCCATCACCTACGGGTTGATGGGGGTGATCAACATGGCCCACGGCGAGCTGATGATGATTGGCGCGTATGCCACGTACGTGGTGCAAGGCGTATTCCAGAAATTCCTGCCCAGCTATTTTGACTGGTATTTGCTGGCCTCGGTACCTGTGGCTTTCATGGCGTCAGCTCTGATGGGCGCAGCCCTGGAGCGCAGCGTGATCCGCTTCCTGTATGGCCGACCGCTGGAAACCTTGCTGGCCACCTGGGGCATCAGCCTGATGCTGCAGCAACTGGTTCGCAGCTTTTTCGGCGCGCAGAACGTTGGGGTGGAAAACCCATCGTGGATGAGTGGCGGGGTGCAGGTGCTCGGTAATTTGTCGCTGCCCTTCAATCGACTGGTCATCATTGGTTTTGCAATTGCCGTGCTGGTGGGGGTGTGGTGGCTCATCAGCAAAACACGCCTCGGTCTGTTCGTGCGCGGTGTCACGCAAAACCGCCCTATCGCCGCTTGCATGGGCGTGAACACGGCCCGCATTGATACCTATGCCTTTGCATTGGGTTCAGGTATTGCGGGGCTGGCCGGGTGCGCGTTGAGTCAAGTGGGCAACGTGGGACCGGACTTGGGTCAGGGCTATATCGTGGACAGCTTCATGGTGGTGGTGCTGGGTGGCGTGGGCCAGTTGGCGGGTACTGTGTATGCCGCCATGGGCCTGGGGGTGCTCAACAAGTTTCTTGAGGGCTGGACGGGTGCTGTGCTGGCCAAGATTGCCGTGCTGGTGTTCATCATCATTTTTATCCAGACGCGGCCCCAGGGTATCTTCGCTGTCAAAGGTCGGGAAGTATGAACACCCCAAACACTTCGACAAGCTCAGTGCGAACGGGTGTGACATTGCCATCTAAAGGCCCGCTACTTACCCGCACCGGGTGGAGCAGCTTCATCATCGCGCTGATTGTGGTGTGTGCTGTGGCACCCGTGTTGAACCTATGGGTGCCTGAGAGCAGCATGTTCCACATGAGCACCTATGTGGTGGCGCTGCTGGGCAAGATCATGTGCTACGCAATTTGCGCGCTGGCCATGGATTTGATCTGGGGCTACACCGGCATTCTCTCGTTAGGCCATGGTGTCTTCTTCGCCCTGGGTGGGTACGCCATGGGCATGTATTTGATGCGCCAGATTGGCCGGGATGGCAACTACAAAAGCGATCTGCCGGACTTCATGGTGTTTCTGAACTGGAAGGAACTGCCCTGGCACTGGACGTTCAGCGACAGCTTCATGGCGACACTGGTGTTGATTGTGGTGGTGCCGGGTGTGGTGGCGTTTGTGTTTGGTTTCTTCGCATTCCGTTCGCGCATCAAGGGGGTTTATTTTTCCATCATCACGCAGGCCATGACGTTTGCGGCCATGCTGCTGTTCTTTCGCAATGAAACAGGTTTTGGTGGCAATAACGGATTCACTGACTTCAAGCGGATTTTGAACATTCCATTGGCCACACCCAATATGCGCATGGTGTTGTTTGTGTTGACCGGGTTGACGTTGCTGGGGTTCTTTCTGTTTGCCAAATGGTTGGTGGGCAGCAAGTTTGGTCGCGTGTTGCAGGCGATTCGCGATGCGGAAACCCGGGTCATGTTTTCGGGCTATTCGCCATTGGGCTACAAGCTCACCATCTGGGTGATCTCCGCCATCATGTGCGGCGTGGCGGGCGCTTTGTATGTGCCACAAGTGGGC
>JANOLC010000635.1:0-3030 GCA_031419575.1 Burkholderiales bacterium
AAACAACACACCCGGGTTGTGGCTGGGCACGCCGTAGCCGTCCATCACCCAGGCGGCAGGCAGCTGCTTGCCCTCACCGTGCAGGCGGTTGGTCATGCCGTTGGTGGTGGCGGAGGTAGACACATCCATCAGCACGGGCGGGCGTTCAGTGGACGCAGTCGCAGTGGGAAAACCAGCAGAAATCGGGTTGGGCGTGAACACGGCATCCAGCCCACCGAAGGGAGCCACACTGGCCGAGTTGGCGTCCGAACAGGTCAGGATCATCACCAGCCCTTGGTCGGTGGCGCGCTTGAGGAACGCGGCCAGGCAGGCAATGTGATGGCTGCGGCGGATGACCACCGTGCAGGTGCCCTGGGTGGCGGCTCGGGCAGTGGCCAGCTCCATGGCCTTGAGCACGAGCCAGGGGCCGGGCAGGCGCTGGCCATCCCAGGTAATGGCTGCGGGGAAGTCTGCCACCACCAAAGGGTTGCCCTCTTTGCGCATGGTGCCCGCCTCAAGCTCTTTCAGATAGGGCCCCAGCAAGGCCAGACCGTGCGTGGTGTGACCCATCAAATCACCCTCGGTCAGGATGTCGGCAATGGCTTGGGATTTCTCGGTGTCCAGGCCGGATCGGGTTAGCAGTTGGCAGGCGAAGGCAATCAGGTCGGGGTAGGCGTATCGGGTGGTCAAAGGCATAAAAATTCAAAGTTCAGGGTTAATGGTTTACGTTCAAGACTGACGATCAAAGGCTGACATTCATCGACTCGTCAAAGAAGCACAAGTTATTGCGCCCTTTGGTTTTGGCCGCGTACATGGCCAGGTCGGCTTGTTTCAGCACCTCGTCTGACGTGTAGTCCAACCCATTGAACAGGGCTGCGCCAATGCTGGGGGTGGACACGTGCTGGTGGTCGCCCAGGGTGTAGGGCTCGTTCAAAATAGCCAGCACTTTTTGACCGACGGTATTGGCCAGCGCCTGGGCGTGGGCGGGGTTCTCACTCAGGTTGGACAGCAGCACCACGAACTCGTCGCCGCCAATGCGCGACACCGTGTCCACGGCACGTACCACTTTTAGCAGGCGCCCGGCCACCTGTTGCAGCAGCTGGTCGCCCACGTCGTGGCCCAGGGTGTCGTTCAAGACCTTGAACTTGTCCAGGTCCAGGAACAGCAACGCGCCTGTGCGCTTGTTGCGCGCGCTGGCGGTGAGCGCCTGATGCAGGCGATCCATCAGCAGGCGGCGGTTGGGCAAGCCGGTCAGCGCATCTTGAAACGCCAGATGGCGGATGGCTTCTTCTGCCTTTTTACGCGCGGTGATGTCCATCAGCGTGCCTACCATGCGCAGGGGCTCGTCAGTCGCACTGGTTTGCACCACTTTGCCCCGGCTGCTCAGCCACAGCCAATGGCCATCGCTGTGCCGCACGCGGTATTCGGCTTCAAAAAAGGGCGTGTGGTTTTCAAGGTGCTGGGCCATCTCGTTCAAGGCGTTGGGCAGGTCGTCGGGGTGAATGCGATCGGTCCAGAAGCCACCATCCACTTCACCGTCAACCGCCAGCCCCAGCATGGCACCGGCTCGCGAATCCAGCTGATAGGACTGGGCATTGTTAAAGCTTTGCGACCACATGCCCAATTCGGTGCTGATGATGGCCAACTCAAACTGCTCGCTGGTGTCGCGCAGGCGGTCTTCGGCGTGTTTGCGCTGGGTGATGTTGCGCCCCATGCCCAGCACACCGGTCACCTCGCCGTCGGCGTTACGCATGGGGGCTTTGATGATCTCAAACGTGCCGGTATCCGCACTCTGTGCATCGACAAAGTCTTCTTCAAACGAGGAGGGTTCGTCGGATTGCAGCGCAATCTTGTCAGTGCTGGCCAACACCTGAGCCGTTTGGTTCCCGGCAAAGTCTTGGTCTTTTTTGCCGATGATGGCTTCGGCTGACAGGCCTAGTTGGCGCTCAAATGCAGCGTTGCAGGCCTGGTAGGTGCCCTGAGCATCTTTGACCCAGACCAAATCGGGGATGGTGTGAATCAGGTTGAGGAACAGCGCTGAGTTTTCACGCAACTGGTTTTGCGCTTGGTGCTGGCGGGTGATGTCTTCAACTGTGCCTTCAAAATACAGCACCGCACCATCGGTGTTGCGTACCAGGTGGGCGTGTTCCCGAATCCAGATGCGCTCACGGGTTTTATGGCGGTACACCTCTGACACGAAGTTGACGACATGGCCATCGGTCAAAATTTTGGCCTTGAACTCATCGCGCCGCTTGGGCTGCACATACCAGTTGGTGGCCAAGTCATTGGCGGCGGCCAGCATCTCGGTCTCATTGGCATAGCCGTTCATGCGCACCAGGGCCGCATTGGCACGCAACTGCCGCCCTTGCGGGCTGGAGCGGTAAGCCCCGATGGGCAGAAGCTCAAACAGGGTCGAAAAGTCGTGGCTGGGGGTTTGGGGGGTGCTCTGCATAGGCATTTTCCTGCGGTTCGCGATATCTCATTTCTCTGTCATTTCTATTCGCGAGATTCAATTTAAGTTTATCCCACGCACGTGCTTGGCGCGGCACGGGTCGCTAGGGGCATTCCCTCTCAAAAGCCTCCGGAATGCGACGGAAAACCTGAATCCTTACAATCAGGGGTTATCCGAAAGCATCATGAACGCCCCAGTCGACGTCTCCTTCTTCGCGCGCGCTGCCAAACCGCTGACCAGTTACCGTAAGTACTGGGCCGCCCGCTTTGGCACGGCCAAATTTTTGCCCATGTCCCGCAGAGAGATGGACGTGCTGGGCTGGGACAGTTGCGACATCATTTTGGTGACGGGTGATGCCTATGTAGATCACCCCAGTTTTGGCATGGCGGTGATTGGCCGCATGCTGGAAGTGCAGGGTTTTCGGGTCGGCATCATCGCCCAGCCCGACTGGACCAGTGCCGAGGCCTTCAAGGCCCTGGGCAAACCCAACCTGTTCTGGGGCGTGACCGCGGGCAACATGGACTCCATGATCAACCGCTACACGGCAGACCGAAAAATCCGCAGTGACGATGCCTACACCCCGGGTGACATGGGCGGCA
>JANOLC010000636.1:0-2573 GCA_031419575.1 Burkholderiales bacterium
GGGCTACATGCCAGCTATCTCCTTTCAGTCCGTCTCCAAAACCTACCCTTCCCCCCGCGGCCCCAAAGGTTCGACCTTTGCAGCACTTGACCAGGTCAGCCTGGACATTGAAGAGGGTGAATTCTTCGGCTTACTCGGCCCCAACGGTGCGGGAAAAACCACCATGATCAGCATTCTGGCGGGCTTGACGCGTGCCACAGCGGGCAAGGTCAGCGTGTTGGGCAGCGATGTGCAAGCCGACTACGCCGCCGCGCGCCGCAAACTGGGCGTGGTGCCGCAAGAGCTGGTGTTTGACCCCTTTTTCAATGTGCGGGAAATGCTACGCTTGCAATCAGGCTACTTCGGCGTGAAAAACAACGATGCCTGGATTGACGAGCTACTGGAAAGTCTGGGTCTGTCTGACAAAGCCGATGCCAACATGCGCCAGCTCTCCGGCGGCATGAAACGCCGCGTGTTGGTGGCCCAGGCGCTGGTGCACAAACCACCGGTCATTGTGCTGGATGAGCCAACGGCGGGTGTGGATGTCGAGTTGCGACAGACCCTGTGGCAGTTCATCGCCAAACTCAACAAGCAGGGCAGTACTGTGTTGCTGACCACCCATTACCTGGAAGAGGCCGAGGCCTTGTGTGGTCGCATCGCCATGCTGAAGACCGGTAAGGTCGTTGCACTGGCGGAAACGTCAGTGCTGCTCAAAGCTGCTTCAAGCAATGTGCTGCGCTTCAAAATTGATAGCGAACTTCCCAAGCAGCTCAAGGACAAGGCACGCATTACGGGACGAATCGTCCAATTTCCAGCCCACGATGCGGCTGAGATTGAGCAGTACCTGGCGGCAGTACGCGAGGCAGGTCTGGTGGCGCAAGACGTGGAAATCCGTAAAGCTGATCTGGAAGATGTGTTCCTGGACGTGATGTCGGGCAAAGTTCAAGCCATGCAGGAGGCGTCAGCATGACCGGCTGGCAAGCACTCCTCTACAAAGAAACTCTCCGGTTTTGGAAGGTTGCGTTTCAAACCGTGGCCGGTCCGGTGTTGACCGCCATGCTGTACCTGCTGATCTTCGGCCACGCGCTGGAAGCCCATGTCAAGGTCTACGACCAGGTCAGCTACACCGCGTTTTTGGTGCCGGGGCTGGCGATGATGAGCCTGCTGCAAAACGCGTTTGCCAACAGTTCATCGTCGCTGATCATGAGCAAGGTCATGGGCAATTTGGTGTTTTTGCTGCTCACGCCACTGTCTTATATGAACTGGTTTGTGGCGTATGTGGGGGCGGCAGTCATTCGCGGCCTGATCGTTGGCGTGGGCGTGTTTGCGGTGTCAGCCATCTTCACGAGCGTGAGTTTTGTGGCACCGCTGTGGATTTTGGTGTTTGCCGTGATGGGCGCTGGGTTGATGGGCACTTTGGGGTTGATTGCCGGGCTATGGGCCGAAAAGTTCGATCAGCTGGCGGCGTTTCAGAACTTCGTGGTGATGCCCATGACTTTCCTGAGTGGCGTGTTTTACTCCATCCACTCGTTGCCTGTTTTCTGGCAAGGCGTGAGCCACCTCAACCCATTTTTCTACATGATTGATGGCTTTCGCTACGGGTTTTTCGGCGTGAGTGACGTGTCGCCCTGGCTGAGCCTGGGCGTGGTGGGCACGGCTTGGCTGGTGGTAAGCGCCATTGCTCTGCACTTGCTGCGAACAGGCTACAAAATCCGGAGCTAACCTTTTTCACGACTGCCATGACCGCCGACGACCTTAAACACATCATCACCGCCAATCTGAACTGCGTGCATTGCGAACTCGAAGGCGATGGCCGCCACTGGTACGCGACCATCGTGTCTGCCGAGTTTGAAGGCAAGCGCGCCATCCAGCGGCATCAGCGTGTTTACGCCACCCTGGGTGCAAAAATGCACACTGACGAAGTTCATGCTTTGTCCATGAAAACCTTCACGCCCACCGAATGGGCCACGCAGCAGGGCTCAAATGCCGATATTGAAAGTGTGAAATGATCACCATCGCCTTGCTAGGAGTGACGAATTGATCACGATTGCGCTATCAAAAGGCCGGATTTTTGAAGAAACCCTGCCGCTGCTGCTCGCCGCCGGTATTGAGGTGCTGGAAGACCCGGAGAAATCCCGCAAACTCATTCTGACGACTAACCATGCCGATGTGCGTGTGTTGGTGGTGCGTGCCACCGATGTGCCCACCTATGTGCAATACGGCGGTGCTGACCTGGGCATTACCGGCAAAGACACCCTGATTGAGCACAACGCCGATTGGGGCGGCAGCACCAGTTCGGCCGGGTTGTACCAGCCGCTGGATTTGCAAATTGCCAAGTGCCGCATCAGCGTGGCGGTTCGGGCCGACTTTGACTACGCCTCCGCTGTGAAACAGGGCAGCCGTCTGCGGGTGGCCACCAAATACGTGGCGATTGCGCGCGACTTCTTCGCCACCAAGGGCGTGCATGTGGACCTGATCAAGCTCTATGGCAGCATGGAACTTGCGCCGCTCACCGGCCTGGCCGATGCCATCGTCGATCTGGTATCTACCGGCAACACGCTCAAGGCCAATCACCTGGTCGAGGTGGAGCACAT
>JANOLC010000637.1:0-3442 GCA_031419575.1 Burkholderiales bacterium
CACGCACCACGTTCACGGGCAAGCGCACCGCACGGCCCTGGTACATCAGCGCGCGGTCTACCGACTGGCGAATCCACCAAGTGGCATAGGTGGAAAACCGGAATCCCCGCTCAGGCTCGAACTTGTCGATGGCGTGCATCAAGCCCAGATTGCCCTCTTCAATCAAATCTGACAGCGGCACGCCCCGGCCAAGGTAGCCCTTGGCGATGCTGACCACCAACCGCAGGTTGTGTTCAATCATGCTTTGGCGGGCAGCAAAATCGCCAGCGCGCGCACGAGTGGCGGCCTCAAACTCTTGCGCAGGGGTGAACAGTTCGGTGCGGCGCACGCTGCGCAGGTAGTTGGCGAGGGAATCGCCACCTTCACCGGGGACAAAGTTTGCTGCTACTTTTATAGCTAACTCTTCAATATCGACGGGGACTTCGGCACTAATTTCCTCTGAAATCTCGGTGGCAGCCATTTTGGCCGATGTGACGCCATCGGTCTGACTCTGAGGGCGTGCTGAGCGCTGGGTCATGTCACAGGCTCGCTTACCAGGTTATCGGGTTGGAAGGTATTTGGCAGGGTCCACCGGCTTGCCCTGGCGGCGCACCTCAAAGTGCAGCTTGACCCGGTCAGCATCACTGTTGCCCATTTCGGCAATTTTTTGGCCCTTACGCACCGACTGGTCCTCTTTAACTAGCAGCGTCTGGTTGTGGGCGTAGGCGGTCAGGTAGGTGTTGTTGTGTTTAAGGATGATCAAGTTGCCGTAGCCGCGCAAGCCTGCGCCCACGTAAACCACACGGCCATCGGCAGAGGCCATCACGGGCTCACCGGCTGCACCGCCAATGTCCAAGCCTTTGTTTTTCACCTCATCAAAGCCAGCGACCACGCTACCATTGGCAGGCCAAATCCAGGCAATTTCTTCCTCGCCCCCTGAGGCGGCGACCGCAGTCGGTGCCACCGCTGCGGCCGCAGTGGCCGGTTTAGCGGCATTGCCCGTTAGGCTAGCAGGCTGGGCTTGCGCCTGGTTTTGTGCAGGCGGCACGGGCGAGCTGGTGGCGTTGGATGAGGCCACGGGCTTGCTGACGGCGGCGGTTGCGGCAGCGGCGGTGACGGGGCTCGCCACGGGCGGTGCCACTCGCAACACTTGGCCAACTTCAATCTGGTTGGGGTTCTCAATCGCGTTCCAGCGGACGATGTCGCGCCAGTTTTGCCCGGTGTCCAGGCCAACGCGAATCAGTGTGTCGCCGGGTTTGACGGTGTAGTAACCGGGCTTGCCTGCGTTCTCAAAGCCTGGGGGCTGCTTGACTTGGGGGGTATTGGGGTCCAGGGCCACTGCAGCGGGACGGCTGGTAGTGGCGCCACGGTCTTCCACCGGCGCGCGGTTGGCCAGGTTGGAACCGCAGCCCGTGAGCACCCCCGTCATTGCGCCGGTCAGCAAGGCGACCAATGACAGTGTCCTAAGCGATTTTGATGAAGCCAAAAACCGCGCACGTGAACCAAACATAGTTTTATCCCTTCAAGCAACACCCGATTTTAGGGGGACAAAGAGCACCGCCTCCAAAATCGTTTGTTGGCAGCCGGCAGAAGTCTTATCAATCACCATCAGTGTTTGCTGGCCGGCCGCACCACCCGGCACGCAAACCGGGGCTACCAGCCGGCCGCCCACGGCAAGCTGGTCTGTCCAGGCTTGCGGTACCGCCTCGCCTCCTGCTGCGGCAATGATGGCCGCATAGGGCCCTCCTTTGGGGTAGCCCGCCATGCCATCGCCAAACAGCAAATGCAGGTTGGGAATGCGCAAGTAACGCAGGTTATCGCGCGCCTTGTCGTGCAGGCCGCGCAGGCGCTCCATGCTGTAGACCTCAGTGGCCAGCAGGCTCAGCACCGCGGCCTGGTAGCCGCAACCGGTGCCAATCTCCAGAACGCGGCCCAACTTGCCCGGTGCGCCGTTGCGCAACAACTCAGCCATGCGCGATACCACGCTGGGTTTGGAGATGGTTTGGCCCAGACCAATGGGCAGGCTGGTGTCTTCATAGGCTTGGTTGACCAAGGCGCTGTCGACAAACCGATGGCGCTCGATAGTGCGCATGGCGTTTAACACTTGCGCGTCTTTGATGCCCAGTGCCGCCAACTTGGCCACCATGTTGAGCCGCACCGCGCTGGAGTCCATACCGTGCCCTTGCGGAGCCAGTGGCATGGCCCGACGGGCGGGTTGGCTGACCGAGGTACCGTGAATCGCCACGCGTTGGGTAGGCGGCACAAGCGCTTTAAGGAGACCTGCACTCATACTTGTGCCAGCGCCAACGTGACGCATGGGGCTGGCAGACAGGTCCAGCCGGGCCGGAAAAGTAGGCCGGGGCTTGGTCATGCCGCCGCTGGGCCATACAGCCGCGCTGCTGTTTGGGCCCAATAGCCCAAATAGTCGTGATCGGTCAAATCCACCTTCAGCGGGGTCATGGCCATGTGGCCTTGCGCGGTGGCGTGAAAATCTGTGCCATCCGCATCGTCTTTCA
Organism: Burkholderiales bacterium; assembly: GCA_031419575.1. Taxonomy (GTDB): domain Bacteria; phylum Pseudomonadota; class Gammaproteobacteria; order Burkholderiales; family Burkholderiaceae_C; genus JANYCG01. The sequence goes on from JANOLC010000637.1 coordinate 2,496, forward strand.
CCGCGCCTGCGCCCCCAATCCAGTACATGGTGTCACCCCGTGGGTTGACTTGGGTGATGACAGATTCGGCCGCGTGGCGCTTGCCCAGGCGGCACACTTTCATCGGTTTGATCTCGGCGTGCGGCAGATTGGGAATGTTGACATTGAGCAGCCACGGGCTAGTACCGACCAGCTTTTGAGCCACCATTTGCAGCACCAGCTCACGGGCTTTTTGCGCGGCGGCGTCGATATGACCCCAGCCTTTTTCGACCTGAGAAAACGCTATCGCGGGCACACCAAACAAATAGCCTTCCATGGCTGCGCCCACGGTACCTGAGTAAATGGTGTCATCTCCCATGTTGGCCCCGTTGTTGATACCGGACACCACCAAATCTGGCCGGTAGCCCAACAAACCAGTCAAAGCGATATGAACGCAGTCAGCTGGCGTGCCATTGACATAGCGAAACCCGTTGGCGGCGCGGGTCACATGCAGGGGTGAGTGCAGGGTTAGCGCGTTGGATTTGGCGCTGTTATTTTGCTCAGGGGCCACCACTTCCACATCGGCAATGTCTTTAAGCGCTTCATACAACGCCACAATGCCTGGCGCCTGGTAGCCGTCGTCGTTGGAAACAAGAATTTTCATAGTGACAGATTGCCTATTTGTTGGTGAACTATGGCCTGACGAATGCCCTCATTGGTACCTGGCCGTTGCCAGACTTTCATCGCTTTGAGTTGAAATTCATTGTAAGTTGTCACCAAAAGGGTAACCCACAGCGCTGAACACACGAGACATGGATCTAACAGTGCTGCCTCTATCATTGCGACACATTTTTTAGGAGATTTTGAATGCACGCTTGGCTCTGTGAAAACCCCGTGGGTGTTGATGCGCTGACTTGGAAAGAAATACACACACCCCAACCTGGTGCAGGCGAGGTTCTGATCGACATCAAGGCGGCCAGCCTGAATTT
>JANOLC010000638.1:0-2595 GCA_031419575.1 Burkholderiales bacterium
CATAGTTTCAGCGAAAATTTTGGCGGCGGAAATGGTCATTTACTACGCAAGGCGTTGTATGGAAATCAATGGGTTCGGTCTCCCAACCAGCAATGGACGGAAGTGACTGTCGCAACATTCAGTCATGACCCAACAGGTCGCACGGCTCGATTTGATCGCTTCATGGGCGTTGCTACTGGTGCAACATCTCAGACAATCGGCTTTTCTTCTAATGGTGTACCTCTCGTCACTCAAAAATATTCCACGGGATCAGCGGTCGGAAATCTCGGAGCATTTGTTGATGCATCATCTAAGGGACTCGAAGTCCGTGGAACTGCCTCCGTGCCCATTTCAACCACTGGTCGGGTGATACCCGTCGCAGTCACATCAAAAATTACCGCTGCGAGCCTCGGTAAAGCCTTCACCGCTTTGGCTTCCCTCGCTGGTGGTCCTGCTGGCCTCGTCGCTCTGGTAGCTATTCCCCTTGTTTTGGATTGGATGGCAGCCGCGAAACTTTCCGGCAATGCTGACGGAACGTATACATGGGGCGCTCACTCTGTGGGGCCGTTCAGTGGTTATAGCTGGTCTAACGACTCGGTGATGTATTCGAGTCGTGATGAGGCTTGCGCAGCGCGATATTCTGGTAGTCATTACGGTATGCATGCTGACGGTGGTAACTATTGCTTGAGTGCGTCTAATGCGTATGTTGGTTACCCTCCTAATGCCTACAACACCTGGGCTGGTGGTTTTTGCTTCATACCTGCCAACAACGGGTGGACAACCGTTAACGGTACGGCTTGCAGCACCGCAGCGGCATCAACCATCACCGCCGCTCAGGCTGAAACACAAATTCAAACTGTCCAGCCTTCACCCGCTGTTTTGGCTGAGCTTGTGTCCAAGGGCGTGCCTGTCACCGTTGAAACTCCCGCCGTTACCGCTCCCTCCACGGTTGCCGGGCCTACCACCACAAGCACCACTCCCGCAGTCGGTGCTACTCCCGCGACAAGCACGACAAGTGCTACGACATACAACATTTCGACGGTCGGCGACACCATCACCTACGGGTCTACCACTGTAAACACCGTCAACAATGGCGGCACTGTCACCACCACCACAACCACCTCAGAGCCCACGCCCGACACTGACCCATGCAAAACCAATCCCGGTCGCATAGGCTGCAAAGAGATCGACTTTGACACCCCCACCGGAACAATTCCCAAAAGCACGGCTAACGTGAACTACGCGGCTGAATCGCCCTTCGCCTCGTCCGGTGCATGCCCTGCTGATGTTTATTCCCAAGTCGGCCTACTCCATGCCTCCGTGAAGGTCTGGGACTGGCAGAAAACCTGTTCCATGTCCCTGCCATTGAGAGCATTGGTCATCTCGCTGGCCTCCTTCGCGGCCTTCCTCATCGTCTCACCGTTCAGGGTCGAAACATGAAATTCGGCACATTCCTGCTGGCACTGGCTGAACCCCTGTTAGCCAAAATCCTGATAGCTCTCGGCCTGTCTGTCGTCTCCATCGTCGGCGTGGATGCCGTCATCGGCACATTGAAAACCCAATTTATTTCAAACCTTAGTAGCATGCCGGCGCTCTGGCTTGATTTCGCGCTCTATCTCTGGATTGGAAAAGGCATAGGCATCATCTTCGGCGCTATCACTACGCGGCTGGCGCTCTGGTCAATCCAGAACGCTACCGCCGTACTGGGGAAATCAGCATGATCACGCTTGAAACGGGTGCACCTGGCGCAGGCAAAACACTCTACTGCGTCGGTAAACTGCTTCAGCCTCTGGTAGGTGCGACGGTCAAACACGAAAACGAAAACGGCGAAATCGTCGAAGTCCCGCGCACCATCTACACCAACATAAACGGCCTCTTGTTGGAGCATGAAAAGATCGGACCAAAAGAACTGGACAACTGGCACGAATGGGCAAAACCCGGCGCGGTCATCGTCTATGACGAAGTTCAAAAACCTTGGCCGCTGGCCCCCGCTGGCTCCAAGGTGCCGCCCTGCATTCAAGCCCTTGAAACCCATCGACATATGGGTGTTGATTTCATCATCTTGACCCAACACCCCATGCTCATTCACGCCAATGTCGTCCGCCTCGTTGGTCGACATTTGCACGTCCGTCGTATGGGCAATATGGGCCTTGCCGTTGTTTATGAATGGGACACGTGCTCGAAAACCCTTCTCTACAAAAATGCCCTGTCTAAAGGGCCGTTCAAATACGACAAGAAAATATTTGAACTTTACAAAAGCGCAGAGTTACACACCAAACAACCACGGCGGCTCCCCACCCTCGTCTATGGCTTCGCGCTCGGGCTCGCGCTGCTGGCCTACCTCGGCCCCACGGCATATGCCCGCATTTCTGAGCGCATAAACCCCAAACCCGTGACAGCCTCCACGGCTACCACTGCCCCCGGTGTTCAAACCAAAATAGAAGGCGGTCAACTTGTTACCACCACCACAACCACCAGTCAGGCAACCCCTCCCGCCCCACCTGCCTCGGCTCCTCTGGCGCTTGCTCCGGTCGAAATAGCTGGCTGCATCGCCTCAGAAAAGCGGTGCACCTGCTACGACAACAACGCCAAAAAAATAGACGTTGAGCCCTCGGT
>JANOLC010000639.1:0-2995 GCA_031419575.1 Burkholderiales bacterium
CTCGCTGAACATAACGGTCCAGCACCAGTGGGGCGGGGTGACCAAAGCGGTTGCGGTAGCCCGTCTGCACCAGGGCAATGCGGGGCTGCACGGCATCCAGAAAGGCCGCACTGCTGGAGGTTTTACTGCCGTGATGCGGCACCAGCAACACATCCGCTTTGAGCCTACTGGACCCCACGCTTGCCACTGTGTATGCTGCGCTGCCCCCCGTCGGGGCTATTTCGCCTGAGGGCGGCCTGTCGGCGAAACGCTTGTCCGCTTCGATCAATTGCGCTTCTTGCGGCTGCTCGATGTCGCCCACCAACAAGGCCGATTGCTGGCCGTTGGAGATCCGCAGCACGCAGCTCATGGCATTGGATTTCAAGCCAGCGTGGTAGTCCGCCGCCAGCGGGCGCAGCACGTCAAAGTCAACGCCATCCCACTGCCAGTGTTGACCCGTTGCGCAACGGGTGGCCTTGCGCACCGCTTGCAGCTCGTGCGCGTCTTCGATAGAGCTGATCAACTCGGCCTGCGGTTGCTGGGCCAGCACGGCCAGCGCACCACCGGTGTGGTCGATGTCGCGGTGGCTGAGCATGACGGTGTTGACCTGCACGTCCAAGGCTTTGAGCAGCGGCACCACCACGCGGTGCCCGGCATCGCTCTCGCGGCTAAAGCGCGGCCCGGCATCAAACACCAGCGCGTGCCGGGCGGTGCGCACCAAGACCGCATTGCCCTGCCCCACGTCTGCCGCCAAAATTTCAAACTGCCCCATCGCAGGGCGTGGGGTCTGCCACAACAGCACGGGCAACATCAACGGCACGCCCAAAAACCGGGCTGACCACGGCAGCCTGCAAGTCAGAATAAGCGCACCCAATAGGCCCATAGTCCCTGCCCACATTGGAGACTTCGCTACTGAAACCGTAGCAAATGGCAGCTGCACCAAAATCTGCAAATACCAGGCCAGCGCCTGCACCGCCCAGGCCGCCACATCCCAAAGTGGTGCAATCAGCGCGCCACCCATGGCCAGCGGGGTTACTACCAGCGTCACCCAAGGTATCGCCAGCGCGTTGGCCGCCAACCCTACCACTGACACCTGGCCAAACAGCAGCAGAGTGAGCGGGGTCAGCGCAACGGTAATCATCCATTGTTCACGCACTCCAGAGACAAATCTGGAGGAAAAACGTGCCGTAGTCCCGATCAGCGCTTGTTTGTTAGCGCCTGAATCCGTCGCAAATAAAACCCCCACCGCGACAAAGCTCAGCCAGAAACCCGCTTGCATCAAGGCCCACGGGTCGACTGCCACCACCAGCGCGCAGGCCAGCATCCACACATGCGGCCAGGGCCAATGCTTAGCCGAAAGGCGCAGCACGCCGACGGTGGCCAGCATCAGTACCGTGCGTTGCGACGGTACGCCCCAGCCGCTGAACACGGCATACACCCCTGCCAGCAGCATTCCGCCCACCAAGCCCGCGCTGCTGGCTGGCCATATCAGGCACAGCCGCCCGGATCGCCGCCACAACCAGCCTACGCCCCAGGCTGCCACCCACGCAAACATGGTGACGTGCAGGCCTGAAATACTCATCAAATGCGCAACACCTGTGGCGCGGTAAATGTCCCAGCCAGCGCGGTCGATGGCGTTTTGGTCGCCCACCACAAGCGCGGCAATCACGCCGGCCAACTTCGGGTTGACCACGCGCGCCAGAATCGCGTCCCGCACGTGCTGGCGCGCGCCCTCTACCGGGTGCTGCCAGGTCTGCGCCAGGCGCTGGGGGGCCGGGTCTTTGGGCCCCGCGCGCACGTAGCCGGTGGCTTGCAGACCTTGCTCCCACATCCAAAGCTCAAAGTCAAACCCAAACGGGTTGCTGCCTCCGTGCGGGGCTTTGAGACGCACCGTCATCAGCCAGCGCTCCCCAGCGTGAATCTCGGCAGGCTGGCGGTGCAGTTCAAACGTGGAGGCGGCGCCGCCAAACAAGCCTGAGTACCAGCCCAGGTCAATGCGCGGAGGCAGCTCGACCGGCCCGTGAGCGTCACGTGCGCTTTCCAGATCCAGGCGAAACCGCAACCCGGCCTCGTTGCGCTGCGGCATGGCGGCCACCACGCCGGTCACGCTGATGTCTTTGCCTTCCCGTTCGGTGGCCAACTGATGTGCCAAAAAAGCCGAAGCGCGCAGGCCCACCACCGAGAAAGAAAACGCCGCAGCACTCAAGCACAAAACGCTGCTCACCAGCCAGGTGGGCAGCTCGGGCCAAAAGAACTCACGGGGTCGCCGCCAGGAACGCTTGCGGCTTGCTCTCTCTTTGATAGCTAATAATGCCCATCCAACGGGGACTAACAGCACAAATGATGCATAAAACCGCCACGCGAACAGCTCAGCCTGCTGCAACTGGGCCGCCGCGCCGAACACAAACGCCAGCAAGGCCGGCGCCATCAACGGGGCGCGAATGGCGGGCTCAAATCGGGTGCTGGGCATGAGCCCATGCTACCCCGGCATAGCCGCCACGCAGATTCGCCACCGGGTTGCAAATCTTCTTGGCTCCAATATTGCTAGTATTGGGAGGCCATAGCGCACTCTTCGCGCTCCCCACTCTGGAAACACGAGACACACGCATGTCCATTCACGCTGCTTTAAACCACGTCACCCATTACACCTACGACCGCCTGGTCAACCTGGGGCCGCAGGTGGTGCGCCTGCGACCTGCCCCGCATTGCCGCAGCAACGTGATCTCGTACTCGCTCAAGGTCGAGCCCGAAGGCCATTTCGTCAACTGGCAGCAAGACCCTTTCGCCAACTACCAGGCCCGCCTTGTCTTCCCGGACAAAACCAAGGTATTCAAGGTTACGGTGGACTTGGTGGTTGAAATGGCTGTCTATAACCCGTTTGATTACTTCCTCGAGCCCTCAGCAATGGCGTTCCCGTTCACCTACGAAGACCAGTTGAAGGAAGAGCTGGCCCCTTATCTGGTGGCCGACCCCATCACCCCGCTGGTGCAGGCTTATCTCAGCAAAATTGACCTCA
>JANOLC010000640.1:0-1952 GCA_031419575.1 Burkholderiales bacterium
CCGGCGGCGATCACCATGCCGGACGCGGTTGCAATCAGGCCCGCCGGAACGGTTTCGGTCGCGATCGGACCGACCGTCAGTACGATCATGCCGAAGTTGAAAAAGTGGATCGCAAACAGGCAGGCGAACAACAGCCCGACATTGTCGCCGATGTTGCCCAACAGAATGAGCCCGGCAAAAGCTCCGATCGACCCGATTATCATTACTGGCTTTCTGCCGATCCGATCGGACAGCATCGACAGCACGATCGTACCCGTCAGCGCTCCGAAGCCGATGGCCGACATCACCGTGCCCATGGCACCCGGTTCCAGCTTCAGATGGTCCAGCAGGTAATTTGGGAGGAAGGCGGAGCAAGTAATCAAGCAGGTAAGCCAGCAGAACATGCCGCCCATCAGCAGTCTGATATTTCGAAATTTGAATACGGTTCCCCAAGCCGCGACGCTCCCTTCGGAATGCGCGCTGGCTGCCGCTTGCGGTATGATCCGCCAGGTTGCCCAGGCAATCGCCAATCCGGGAATGACGAAGATCGAAAATATGTAGCGCCAGTCGACGCCACGGCTGAGAAGATAGCCGACGAACAACGGCGCCAGGGCAAGGCCGAAAAGGTTGAGCATATTCTGCTGGAATCCCACGTTGCGCCCATGCCGCTCCGCTGGAGATGCGTTGATAGTCGCCGCGATGCTCGCAGGCGTGAACGCGCCGTCGGCAAAGCCCATGACAATCCGCACCACGATCAAGCCAAACAGGCTCGCTGCCAAGCCGCTGAGCCCAATCAACAGCGAGAATACGACCAACGCCCCCACCAGGACGCGCCGCTGCCCGATCCGGTCTGAGACGTTGCCCATCACCAGTGCAGCGAGGCCCCAGGCAATCGCCAGCACGCCGGTTATGGTGCCGATGTCGCCATATCCCAGATGCAGGTCCTTTGCGATCGTCGGAAACATGGTCGAGATCAGGAAGCGGTCAATGCCGACCAGTCCGAACCCGGCGGACAGGATGCCCACGGATTTGAGTTCCTGACGCGTAACCGGTGTCTTGCCCATGTTGCCTCTCCGTTGCGGCCAATCTGGTTGGCTCTCGAATCGCGTCTGACCGTGATTTCATATCGGTCTGCAATGTCATATTGACAATAATGTTCGATACGTCAATACGGCATCAGCAGCGGTCCCTCAGTATGGGCCGCTTGCAGAGAATTCGGATCCGGCAGCACAAGACTGCCGCTATGGGGAGGATGCTATGAAAAAGCAGGTTTCAAGCCGTAATTCGGCACTTGCAGCATTGTTGTTCACGACTGCGCTGGCCAGTCCGGCTTGGGCACAAGAGGTAGTACCGCCGCAGGACGAATCGGGCGTGGGTGACATCGTCGTGACCGCTCAGAAGCGGTCTGAGTCCGCGCAGCGAATCCCGGTCAGTGTTGAATCAGTCGGTGGCGAAGCCTTGGCCCGAGCGGGCGTCAAGGATTTGTTCCAGGCCGTCACGCTGGTTCCCGGGGTCGTCTTTTCGCGCGCGCCGGACGACGGTCTGGCACTGACCTTCCGCGGTCTTGGCACTGCTGCCCGGCCGCAGGCTTTCGAGCAATCCGTCGCTCTCTTCACCGACGGGGTGTTCATCGGCAAGGGCCGGCTATATTCGACGTCGTTCTTTGATGTCGATCGGATGGAATTCATCAAGGGCACGCAAAGCACACTGCTCGGCAAGAACGCCAGTATCGGCGCTATCAGCGTTGTGACCCGCCAGCCCGGCAAGGACTTTGCCGTCGATGGCCGTGCTGGCTATGAGTTTGAGAATGGTGGCTACACGCTCGACGGTGGCGTCGATCTGCCGCTCGGCGAAGCGACCGGACTGCGGATCGCGGGGCACTATAACGATCTGGACGGCTGGGTCCGGAACGATCGCACCGGACACGATGGACCTGAGCAAAAGGACCTCGGCCTGCGCGCCACGCTCAAGAC
>JANOLC010000641.1:0-1652 GCA_031419575.1 Burkholderiales bacterium
GTGAAAACCATCCAGCACGCTTGCAGCAGCCCAAAACATCAGCGCATTGATGACAAACATGAACAAACCCAGCGTGATCAGCGTCACAGGCAGCGTCAGCACCACCAGAATCGGGCGCAACACGGTGTTGAACAGCCCGATGACAAACGCAGCGATCAGGGCTGAACCAAAGCTGGTGACTTCAACCCCGTTGTAGAGGTGCGCCACGGCCAGTAGAGCGGCTGCACTCAGCAGCCATTTCGCAATAAGTTTCATGCGACAAGAATAGCACTGCCGCCAACACCTGCAGCAGCGAACCGCCCAGCGGGCTATCATTCGCCCCCCATGGCAGGCATACACATCACCGATATCGAGTCGGCTATCAATTATTGGCGCGAGAAGAAGCCGCCAGTCGATGGTTTTTCTCTGGGGCCTGAAATTCGCGCCCTGGCCGAGGTGTATGCCCTGCTGGTTTACTACCATGAGGTTGAAGCTGACGAGTTCACCTTCCCCCAGCCCGCGCTGGACGCCTGGCTGGTCTGGTACCACAGCACGCCGGACACCCCCTGCATCGCCATTTGTTCCACCAACCAAGGCGACGACGAGTGCAAAGGCTGCGGCAGAAGCTTTGCCGAGGTGCAGCACTGGGTGGCCCTGCGCCCCGCTGAAAAGCGCCAAACTTGGCGGCGCATCAGCCTGGACGGCACCTCGTGGCGGTTCAACAAATACGCCGAGCGAGCCGCTGGTGTTTAGCGAATCACCCCACCCCCCAGGCACACCTCGCCGTTATAGAGCACAGCCGACTGCCCCGGCGTCACCGCCCACTGCGCATCGGGAAATGCGAGACTGAACGTGCCTTGGCTGGCCGACACCAGCGTGCAGGGCGCATCAGCCTGGCGATAGCGGCTTTTTGCGGCGTAGGCACCGGCGGGCCCATGCGGTGGGGGGTAGGGTGGCGGAGCGTGGCCTGCCACCCAGCTCGCGTCTTGCGCGTCCAGCGCCATCGATTGCAGCCAGGGGTGGTCATGCCCCTGTACTACCCACAGCGTGTTGGTGGCCATGTCCTTGCGTGCCACAAACCAGGGCTGGTGTTCGCCCACGCCGCGTTGGCCGCGCGCCTGGGCGGCCTTCAGGTCCGCACCTTTGGCTTTGACCCCGCCAATGCCAATGCCCTGGCGCTGCCCCAGCGTGTAAAAACTCAGGCCCACGTGCTGGCCCAGCACCCGACCCCGGTCGTCCTTGATGGCCCCGGGCTCCTTGGCGATGAACTGGTTCAAAAAGTCGCGGAACGGACGCTCGCCAATAAAACATATACCGGTGGAGTCCTTCTTCTTCGCGTTGGGCAGGCCAATCTCTGCGGCGATGCGGCGCACCTCGGTCTTGAGCAGTTCACCCACCGGGAACATCGTTCTGGACAACTGCGCCTGGTTGAGCCGGTGCAAGAAATAGCTCTGGTCTTTGGAGGGGTCCAGCCCTTTCAGCAACTGATGCAACTCCGTAGCTTCATCGAACCGAACCCGCGCGTAATGGCCAGTGGCAATCTTCTCGGCACCCAGTCGCACGGCATGGTCCAGGAAGGCCTTGAACTTGATCTCGGCATTGCAAAGTATGTCTGGGTTGGGCGTGCGGCCCGCTTTGTATTCACGCAAAAACTCGGCAAAGACGCGGTCTTT
>JANOLC010000642.1:0-3177 GCA_031419575.1 Burkholderiales bacterium
TGGTACGACGTGCCCATGGGCCCCAGGAACGCCCACCCCGACTTTTGCGTCATGCACCCGCGCCGGGGCATTTTGATTCTGGAAGTCAAAGACTGGAAGAAAGAGACAATCAAAGAGGCCGACAAACAGACTTGGACCATCACACCAGACGGCATCCCCAAGGCCGTCATCAACCCGCTGGAACAAGCCCGCCAGTACGCGCACCAGGTGGTCAACGCCCTGGAGCGCGACCCGCAACTGGTGCAGGCTGATGGCCCACACAAAGGCAAGCTGGCCTTCCCTTGGAGCTACGGCGTGGTGTTCACCAACATCACGCGCAAGCAGTTTCTGGATGCCGAACTGCAACACGCCATCGAGCCCCACCGCGTGTTGTGCAAAGACGAGATGCTGGAGGCTGTGGACGCTGAAGACCTGCAAAGCCGCCTGTGGGACATGTTCCCCTACATGATGCGCGGCGTGATGAGTCTGCCCCAGCTGGACCGCGTGCGCTGGATCATGTTCCCGCAGGTGCGGGTGCATAACATGTCGATGCAGCAAACCGCACTGTTTGCCGATGCCGACGTGGATACCGACGAACCCGGCGAGCTGCCCGGCATCATGCGCGTGATGGACCTGCAGCAAGAGCAACTGGCCCGCTCCATCGGCGACGGCCACCGCGTCATCCACGGCGTGGCGGGCTCAGGCAAAACGATGATTTTGGGCTACCGCGCCGAATATTTGGCCAAGGCCAGTACCTCCAACAGCAAACCCATCCTCATCCTGTGCTTCAACGAGCCACTGGGCGTAAAGCTGGCCAGCACAATGCACCTGAAGGGCCTGAGTGACAAGGTGCACGTGCGGCACTTTCATAGTTGGTGTCATCGGCAGCTGACTACCTACGGCCAATCTTTGCCACGGCAAGGTGCGAATTTTTATGACGAACTTGCCAACTGCGTCATACGTGGCGTAGATCGCCGACAAATCCCCAGCGGCCAGTACCAGGCGATATTGATTGACGAGGGCCACGACTTTGCGCCCGAGTGGCTGAAGCTGATCACACAAATGGTGGACCCCGCCACCAATAGCCTGCTGCTGTTGTATGACGATGCGCAAAGCATTTATGAGCGCGCGAGGTCTAAAACATTCAGCTTCAAAAGCGTGGGCGTGATGGCGCAAGGCCGCACCACCATCCTGAAAATCAACTATCGCAACACAAAACAAATTCTGCAAATCGCCAACCTGATCGCGGCGGACTTGCTCACCGCGGACGACCAGGATGATGACGGCATCCCGCTGGTGAAACCCATCAGCTGCGGGCGCGAAGGCCAGGCACCCATCATCATCAAACTGCCCACCCTGCGCGAAGAAGCATTTGCCATTGCCGACCACCTGAACAGCGCCCATAAAGAAGGCCACGCCTGGGGCGACATGGCCATCTTGTGCCCGGACTACAGCACGCGCGACCTGTGCGCCCAGGTGCTGCACCAGCGCCAGATGCCCGTGGAAATGCGCAGAAGCGCGGGTGACTTTGACCCCACCAGCAACAAGATCAAGGTCATGACCATGAAGGTCAGCAAGGGCTTGGAGTTCCCCGTGGTGGCGTTGCCCGGCGTGGGTCACATGCCCGCCAAAGGCGAAGACGAACGGGAAGCTGCGCGTGTGTTTTATGTGGCGGCGACAAGGGCGACGCAGAGGTTGGTGATTGGGGTGGGTGGGGGTTCGGTGTTCGGCCAGCGCTTATGACCGGCAGAATCACCCGAAGAATCACTCGCAGAACCACGACAGGGACCAGTGACCTCACTCTATGAAAAATAACATCCGCTCCAACTTTGACATGCTGCACGCCTACGAGGCGCAGCTTTGGCGTTTGGGGGCCTTGGCCGAGCGGTATTTTGCAGAAGACCCCAACACCAGCCTGCTCAAGCTGCGCCAGTTATCCGAGCTATTGGCCCAGTCATTGGCGGCGCGCACCGGCCTTTACGCCAACCCGGAAGAGTCGCAATACGAGCTGATTCGTCGTCTGCAAGGTGAAGGCGTGCTGCCCAAGGAGGTCTAACAAGTCCTGGATCAAATCCGCGTGACGGGCAACGCGGCCAACCATGCCTTGCAGGGCGACCACGCGGCGGCGCTGTCCACACTCAAGCTGTGTTGGCAGTTGTGCCTGTGGTTTCACCGCACTTTCAAAGACGCCGCCTATAAATCTGGCCCCTTTGTGCCGCCCCAAGCACCAGCAGATGAAAGCGCCGAGCTGCGCACCGAGTTGGCCCAGTTGCGCCAAGCGGTGGCCACCTTTCAGGCGCAGCAAGAGCAAGTCAGCCACGAGCTGCAATCCACCAAAACCCAGCTGTCGTCCCTGAGCGAAGAGCGCGGCATCTGGGAACAACTGGCCACTGAGTCCGACAAAGACAAGGCACTGCTGGCCGAACAACTGAAGGGTTTGCAAGCCGCCGCAGTGGCAGCACCAGCCACGCAGTTCAAAACCTTCTTGCAGTCTGCCACCGCCGCAGCCGCCCAAGTGCAGCTGGACGAAGCCGAGACCCGCCGCATCATCGACGAACAATTGCGCCAAGCGGGCTGGGAGGCCGACACCCCCACCCTGCGCTACAGCAAAGGCACCCGCCCGCAACGGGGCCGCAATATGGCCATTGCCGAATGGCCGTGCGACGGCTACTCAGCCGACTACGTGCTGTTTAACGGCCTCACGCCCATGGCTGTGGTGGAGGCCAAACGCAAAAACGTGGATGTATCCGGCGCATTGCAGCAAGCCAAGCGCTACAGCCGCACGTTTAGCGCCAGCGCTGAAACACAGTTGCATGAACGCAACTGGGGCGACCAGTCGGAGCACCGCATTCCGTTTGTTTTCTCCGCCAACGGCAGGCCCTATTTGCGCCAACTCGCCACCAAAAGCGGCATCTGGTTTTGTGACTTGCGCCAAACGGAAAACCGCAGCCAGGCTTTGGACGGCTGGTACAGCCCCGACGGACTCAAAAGCCTGCTGCAAACCGATGCAGGCCGCGCGCATACCCAGCTGGACAACACGGCCTTCAACTTTGGCTTCCCCCTGCGGCCCTACCAGCAAACCGCCATTCGCGAAACCGAGAAGCGCATAGGCCAGGGCCAACGCGAAATCTTGCTGGCCATGGCCACCGGCACCGGCAAGACCAAGACCTGCATTGCGCTGATCTACCGCCTGCTCAA